>NZ_JBEZWU010000010.1:0-260805 GCF_040637655.1 Streptomyces sp. NPDC028722 | reverse complement strand
CCCGGCTTCGACCGCGAGGTCTACAAGCAGCGGAACACGGTCGAGCGGTGCATCAACCGGCTCAAGCAGTGGCGCGGCCTGGCCACACGAACCGACAAACTCGCCATCGCCTACCAGGCCGCACTCCACCTCGCCGGCATCCTCATCTGGACCCGACGCTGACCAAAGAGACAGAACCTAGGTCGCGGTCGTACGGCGAAGGCCCGGTCCTCCTCGCGGAGGCCGGGCCTTCGTGCTGCGTGCGGCGGGCGGTTGGCTGACTCTGGGTGTCCCAGCAGCATCGCAGAGTGAGGAGTCCCTATGCGCCGTTCCCTTGCCCGGGCACTGATCCGGCCGCTCGCCCTGGCGGCCGCCATCAGCGGTATATCCCTGGTGACCGCCGTCCCGGCCGTAGCCGGGAGCGTGGTGGTCGGGGGCTTCCCGATAGATGTCTCCCAGGCTCCGTGGACGGTGGCGCTGGCCAGCCGTGACCGGTTCGGAGGTACGCGGGCGGGCCAGTTCTGCGGCGGTGTGGCCGTGGCTCGCACCGTCGTGCTGACCGCGGCCCACTGTCTGTCCGAGGAGGCCCTCGGGGTGCCACCGAACCGGGTACGTGATCTCAGAGTCATCGCGGGCCGTACGGACCTGCTGTCGGGCGAGGGAGAGGAGATCGCCGTACGGGACGTCCAGGTCAATCCCGCCTTCGAGGCCACGACCAATTCCGGCGACTTCGCACTCGTCACCCTCGCCGGGGAACTGCCGCAGAGCGCGGTCGTCGGCATGGCCAGTGCCGGCGACCCGGCCTACACGGCGGGCACCGAGGCCTTCGTGTCCGGCTGGGGTGACACGACCGGCGAGGGTCACTACGCACGCCGGCTGCGTGCCGCACGCGTGCACGTACTGCCCGACGCCTCGTGCGCCCGGGCTTATCCGGGCGGCCCGGAGGGCACGTACCGGGCCGCCACCATGCTGTGCGCCGGCGAGATCACCGGTGGCCCCGACGGCTGCCAGGGGGACAGTGGCGGGCCCCTGGTGGCGGGAGGGCGGTTGATCGGCCTCGTGTCATGGGGGAGCGGCTGTGGGCGGCCAGGAAGGCCCGGTGTCTACACACGGGTCTCGGAGGTCACGCGGGTGCTGCAACCGGCCACAGGGGCCGTACAAGGGCCCTACAGGCGCTCGTGAGCGCCTGCGGGAGAGCATGAGCACGGGCGGCCGCTCCCGGGGGAGGAGCAGCCGCCCGTGCACCGGCCTGTGCCGGGGCTGGCTCGTCGTGTGTGCGAGATTCAGCGTTCTTCTTCAGGAGTGGTGTCCGGAACGGACGTCAGCCGCTCCGTCTCGTCCTGTATCTCAGCGGCGATCTTCTTGAGTTCCGGCTCGAACTTGCGACCGTGGTGGGCGCAGAAGAGCAGTTCTCCGCCGCTCAGCAGGACGACGCGCAGGTATGCCTGGGCGCCGCAGCGGTCGCAGCGATCGGCGGCCGTCAGTGGGCTCGCGGGGGTCAGAACAGTAGTCACGTCGCCTCTTCTCTAGCTCGACGAGCTGTCGTACCAGGGTCAACATCCAACCAGCCCCAAAACGTTCCCGCTCGTGGCTTTTCCTCGAAAAAAGTTTTCCGGGGCGGCTGTCTGCTGCCGGTTGGCGGCGAATGTGCCGTAGTGCGTCTCTAAGTGCGTACGGGTTCGCGCTGTCTTGCGGTCTCGATCCTCCCGGCCGGGTTGCCGGTTGTTCATGAGGACGTGCCCGGAGCCTAAATGGTTCATGCCTCCAAGGGAACGTGATGTGCACTTCACCCCATCGAGGGATCGAACATGCTTACGAGTCTGGTCTAGTGTGAGTTCCCCACGAGGGTGGCGTTACACCGGCTCTACCAGGCCTCGGTACCCTCTGTGCGGCGACCGAAGCCGCCCCCTTACCCAAAAGGGGGCCACCTGAAATTCAGCGAGGAGCGAACCGCGTGACCGCCGATACGTCCGTGCCGTCCACAGCGCTGCTGGCAGGAGCAGACCGGGACGGTTCCAACTACACCGCGCGGCACCTGCTCGTCCTCGAGGGCCTTGAGGCCGTGCGCAAGCGCCCGGGCATGTACATCGGCTCGACCGACAGCCGCGGTCTGATGCACTGCCTCTGGGAGATCATCGACAACTCCGTGGACGAGGCCCTCGGTGGCTACTGCGACCACATCGAGGTGATCCTCCACGACGACGGCTCCGTGGAGGTGCGTGACAACGGCCGCGGTATCCCCGTGGACGTGGAGCCGAAGACCGGCCTGTCCGGTGTCGAGGTCGTCATGACCAAGCTCCACGCGGGCGGCAAGTTCGGCGGCGGCTCCTACGCCGCCTCCGGTGGCCTGCACGGCGTCGGCGCCTCCGTGGTCAACGCGCTCTCCGCCCGTCTCGACGTCGAGGTCGACCGGAACGGCCACACCCACGCCATCAGCTTCCGGCGTGGCGTACCCGGCGCCTTCGCCTCCGCCGGTGCCGACGCGAAGTTCGAGGCCAAGAGCGGCCTGCGCAGGACCAAGAAGATCCCCAAGACCCGCAGCGGCACGCGCGTGCGTTACTGGGCCGACCGGCAGATCTTCCTCAAGGACGCCAAGCTCTCCCTGGAGAACCTCCACCAGCGCGCCCGGCAGACCGCGTTCCTGGTCCCCGGCCTGACCATCGTCGTCCGCGACGAATTCGGCCTGGGCGAGGGCGGGAGCAAGGGCGAGGAGTCCTTCCGCTTCGACGGCGGCATCAGCGAGTTCTGCGAGTATCTGGCTAAAGACAAGCCGGTCTGCGACATCCTCCGCTTCTCGGGCCAGGGGAGCTTCAAGGAGACGGTCCCGGTCCTGGACGAGCACGGCCAGATGACCCCCACCGAGGTCACCCGCGAGCTGGGCGTGGACGTGGCGCTGCGCTGGGGCACGGGTTACGACACCACCCTGCGCTCCTTCGTCAACATCATCGCCACCCCCAAGGGCGGCACCCATGTGGCCGGTTTCGAACAGGCCATCGCCAAGACGATGAACGAGATGCTGCGCGCCAAGAAGCTGCTGCGCGTGGCCGAGGACGACATCGTCAAGGACGACGCGCTGGAAGGCCTGACCGCGGTCGTCACCGTGCGTCTGGCCGAGCCGCAGTTCGAGGGCCAGACCAAGGAGGTGCTCGGCACCTCGGCGGCCCGCCGCATCGTGTTCAACGTGATCTCCAAGGAACTGAAGGCGTTCCTGACCTCCACCAAGCGGGATGCCGCCGCGCAGGCCCGAGTGGTCATGGAGAAGGTGGTCGCCGCCGCCCGCACCCGTGTCGCGGCACGCCAGCACAAGGACGCCCAGCGCCGGAAGACCGCGCTGGAGTCCTCGTCCCTGCCGGCCAAGCTCGCGGACTGCCGCAGCGACGACGTCGACCGCAGCGAGCTCTTCATCGTCGAGGGTGACTCCGCGCTCGGCACGGCCAAGCTGGCACGGAACTCCGAGTTCCAGGCGCTGCTGCCGATCCGCGGCAAGATCCTCAATGTGCAGCGCTCGTCCGTGACCGACATGCTCAAGAACGCCGAGTGCGGCGCGATCATCCAGGTCATAGGAGCGGGCTCGGGCCGGACGTTCGACATCGACCAGGCTCGCTACGGCAAGATCATCATGATGACCGACGCCGACGTGGACGGTTCCCACATCCGCTGCCTGCTGCTCACGCTGTTCCAGCGTTACATGCGGCCCATGGTCGAGGCGGGCCGGGTCTTCGCCGCGGTGCCGCCGCTGCACCGCATCGAGCTGATCCAGCCGAAGAAGGGGCAGGACAAGTACGTCTACACGTACTCCGACCGCGAGCTGCGGGACACGCTCATGGCGTTCCAGAGCAAGGGCGTCCGGTACAAGGACACCATCCAGCGCTACAAGGGTCTGGGCGAGATGGACGCCGACCAGCTGGCCGAGACCACCATGGACCCGCGCCATCGCACCCTGCGCCGCATCAATCTGGCCGACCTGGACGCCGCTGAACAGGTCTTCGACCTGCTGATGGGCAATGACGTGGCGCCCCGCAAGGAGTTCATCTCCAGCTCGGCGGCGACGCTCGACCGGTCGCGCATCGACGCGTGACCGCTGCGCCGGCCTCGGGCTCACCGGTTTCCCGAGGCCGGGGCGGCTGCGCGTAGAGGCGGCGGACGGGCCGGAGGCTGAGGCCTCTCGGCGTGTCGTGGAGGGCGGTACGGGATCGGTGGCGGCGGAAGGCGGATTCCACCGCCGCCGCCATCGCCGCCGCCACCGGCCCCGCCACGACACCGGTGTCCGGCCGCAGTGTCATGGCCGGTCGGCCGGACCGCCCGGTCGCACCCCCGACGCACTCCTCCCGCCACCCCCACCACCTCGGGTCACTCGGGTCACCCCGAGCCGTCACTCCAGCCGACCCGGACGGCTTCTCCACCCGGGGGTGGAGGCAAGGCGCTGGGAGGTTCCACCCGTGATCCACCCCAGCTCCGATCCCGTGACCTGCTCCTTTCCGTAACTTCGAAGGCGTCGGCAGCGCTCGCGGCCGGCATCACCTTCACGGTCAGGGAGGCACCGATGTCCGGGCTCGTCAATGCGCTGGTGATCGTGGCCGTCGTCGGCACAGTGCTCGCGCGGCAGTTGCGTGCCCACACGCTCGACACGGACCGGCGCTGGTGGCTGCTGCCCTTGGTCCTGGCCGTCGTCGCCCTGCGCGAGCCCGGAATCCTGGACGCCCATCACCGCGTGGAGTCCGCCGCCCTGCTCGCGGTGGAACTGCTCATCGGCCTGGCCACCGGCGCCGGCTGGGGCTGGACCACCCGCATCTGGACGGCTCCGGACGGGACCGTCTGGACCAGAAGCACGAAAGCGAGCGTCGCCGTATGGGGCGTCGGCATAGCTCTGCGCGCTGGGCTCTTCGCCCTCGGCTCCGCACTCGGGCTGCACCAGGACAGCTCCGCGCTGATGCTCGGCCTGGCCGGCACCCTGCTGGTCCGCGGCGGGATCCTGGCCTGGCGGGCCCAGTCGTTCGGCGTCGCCGGCCGTCCGGCCCCGGCCTACGGTGACGAGATGCGTTCGGCCTGGAAGGAGCGGGTGTGACGGACAACGCCTGGACACGATGGCCGTCACGCGAAGCGCTCGGCCGCGCGGGCACCACCGTGTCCCGCCGCCTGCTCGCCTGGGCGGTCAGACTGCTCGTGCTCGCCATGCTCCTGTGGGGTGCGTTCAGCCAGAAACACATCGGCGTCTGGGAAGCGCTCGCGGCAGCGGGGGCGATCGTCCTCGCCGCTCTCGTCTCCTGGGCCTTCTTCACCACCACCTACGAACACCGGCTGGTGCGGTCCCTCGCGCTCATGGCCGTACTCCTGTGCATCGCGGTCGCCGCCGAGGCCACCGGGTTCACAGGGCCCGCCCTCGTGATCTGGTGCGGCTGCGGGGTCACCGCGCTGGAGCGACTGCCGCTCGGGGCCGCCGTCCCGGTGGCCTCGGTGGCGCTGGCCTCGTACTCCGCGTTCACCAACGACGTCTGGCTGACCACGGCCGCCACCGTGGCGGGCATGGCCCTGGCCGGATACGTCCTGCGGCTGGACGCCGAAGCGAGAGGCGGTGCGCAGCGGCTGCTCGCCCAGGAGCGGGCCGCACGCACGGCCGAGGCAGAGTCCGCCGCGCTGGCCGAGCGGGCCCGCATCGCACGGGAGATCCACGACGTGCTGGCCCACAGCCTTTCGGCGCAACTGGTGCACCTGGAGGCGGCTCGACTGCTGATCGAGAACGGCGCCGACCGCGAGCGCATCCTGGAGCGGGTGGTGGCCGCCCGGGGAATGGCCCGCGACGGCCTTACCGAGACCCGGCAGGCGCTGTCGGCCCTGCGGGGCGAGCTGACCCCCCTGGAGGACTTCCTCAGCGAACTCGTCAGCGCGGCCGACGGCGCCGAGGTCACCGTCACGGGTGAGCGCAGACCGCTGCCGGCCGAGGCGTCCCAGGCGGTGCGGCGGGTCGCGCAGGAGGCGTTGACGAACGTCCGCAAACACGCCCACGGCGCCCGGGTCCGGGTGCGGCTCGACTACAGGGAGCACGAAGTGGCGCTCCACGTGCGGGACTCGGGCGGCCGGCCGGGCGAACTCGGAGCGGCCGGAGCTGGGTACGGTCTGCTGGGCATGCGTGAGCGTGCCGAGCTGCTGGGCGGTTCGCTGGACGCGGGACCGGACGAAGAGGGGTTCATGGTGACGCTGAAGGTGCCCGTATGACGGATACGGAGGGGGAGAAGAAGCCGGCACGCGTGGTGGTCGTCGACGACCAGACCGTCGTCCGGGAGGGCATCGTGATGCTCCTCGGGCTGCTGCCCGGTGTGGAGGTCGTCGGCGCCGCGGGGGACGGTGAGGAGGCGGTACGGCTGGTCGGGGAACTGGCCCCGGACGTCGTCCTGATGGATCTCAGGATGCCCCGCTGCGACGGCGTGGAGGCGACCCGGCGGATCCGGGCCCAGTACCCCGGCACGCAGGTGGTGGTGCTCACCACGTACGCGGACGACGAGTCGCTGTTCCCCGCCCTGCGGGCCGGTGCCCGCGGGTATTTGACCAAGGACGCCGGTGGAGACGAGATCGTGCGCGCCGTGCGGAGCGTGCTGTCGGGGGACGCGGGACTGTCGCCGAGCGTTCAGCGTCGGCTGCTGGAGCGGCTCTCGCAGCCGGAGCCCGCACCGGCGCCGGCGCCCGCCGGGGCACCCGACGGGCTGACCACGCGTGAGTGCGAGGTCCTGGTGCTGATCGCCGAAGGACTCAGCAATCAGGAGATCGCGCGCCGGCTGCATGTGTCGACCGCGACCGTGAAGACCCACATCAACAACCTCTTCGCCAAGACGGGCCTCAAGGATCGGGCGCAGGCGGTGCGGTACGCCTATGGCAAAGGGCTGGTGCGGCCACCCATCGGATGAGTCACCTGATGGGGTGAAGAGCCCGGGGAAGAAGAGTCGCGGATGCTCCCGGTCTGTCCATGCTTGGGCATGCAGTCAAGCAAAGGTCGCTCCCGCGGAGTCGGGGACGGTCCCGACAGTCCGGCCGGGAACCAGCAGGACCACGGCGCGCCCGCCCGTGACGTGAGGTATGCAGACCCCTGGTACGACGCGCCGGCGGCGGGCTGGGGTGAACTGGACGGCACCGGCAGGCCGACGCCGACCGTGCCGCCCGCTCGCCGGGAGCCGGACGCGGCGGCGGTCCGTGCCCGGGACGTGTACGTCGAGGTCCAGCGCAGCGAGGCGTTCCAGGAAGTGCGCGGAAGGTACCGCCGGTTCGTGGTGCCGGGAGCCGCCGCCTTCCTCGCCTGGTACGTGGCGTACGTGATCGCCGCGACGACCGCGCCCCGGCTCATGGCCCGGCCCGTGGTCGGGGCGGTGAACGTGGGCATGCTCGCGGGACTCGGACAGTTCCTCACCACGTTCCTGCTGACCTGGGCCTACGCCCGGCACGCGCGGCTCCGCCGGGACCGGGCCGCACTGGAGCTGCGCTGGGACACCCAGGAGCTGACCCGCGGAGTACGGAGGGGTGCCTTGTGACCGGTGGCCATCAGACCCTGGCCCTGCTGCTGTTCAGCGGCTTCGTGGCGGTCACCCTCGGGATCACGACCTGGGTGAGCCGCAAGCGGCACGGTTCGGCGGAGGAGTTCTACGTCGGCGGGCGGTTGTTCTCCCCGATGGAGAACGGATTCGCCATCGCGGGCGACTACATGTCGGCGGCCTCCTTCCTCGGCATCAGCGGGCTCATCGCGCTGTACGGGTACGACGGGCTGCTGTACGGGGTGGGATTCCTCGTGGCGTGGCTGGTCGTGCTGCTGCTGGTTGCCGAACTGGTGCGCAACTGCGGGCGGTTCACCCTGGCCGACGTGGTGGCCGCGCGGATGAGCGAGCGGCCGGTGCGGATCGCCACGGGAACTTCCTCGGTCACCGTGTCCGTTCTCTACCTGGTGGCACAAATGGTGGGCGCCGGCAGCCTGGTGGCACTGCTGCTGGGGCGGACCAGCGGTGCCGCCCAGGCCTGGACGGTCATCGGCGTCGGTGCGCTCATGGTGATCTATGTGTCGTTGGGAGGGATGCGGGCCACCACCTGGATCCAGATCGTGAAGGCGGTCCTGCTGCTCGGCGGGACGGTCACGCTAACCGTGCTCGTTCTCGTACGGTTCCACGGAGACGTCGACCAGTTGCTGCTCACGGCCGCGCAGCGCAGCGGGCACGGGAGGGCGTTCCTGGCGCCGGGTCTGAAGTACGGCGGGGACTGGACCGCCCGTCTCGACTTCATCAGCCTGGGAATCGCGCTGGTGCTGGGCACGGCGGGGCTGCCGCACATCCTGTCCCGCTTCTACACCGTACCGACGGCGCGGGCGGCCCGCCGCTCCGTCGTGTGGTCCATCGGCCTGATCGGCAGCTTCTACCTGATGACGATCGTCCTCGGGTTCGGAGCGGCGGCGCTGGTGGGGCCGCAGGCCGTGCGCGGTTCCAACGCGGCGGGGAACACGGCGGTGCCCCTCCTCGCCCTCGACCTGGGCGGCGGAGCGGGCTCCACCGGCGGGACGGTCCTGCTCGCGATCGTCGCCGCCGTCGCCTTCGCCACCATCCTCGCGGTGGTCGCCGGCATCACGCTCGCCTCCTCGGCCTCGGTCGCCCATGACCTCTACGCCTCACTGCGCCGACCGCACCGCGGGGCCCCGCGCAGCGAGGTGACGGTGGCCCGGTGGGCGGCGGTCGGTGTCGGTGTCGTGGCGATCGGACTCGGTCTGCTGGCCCGCGATCTCAACGTCGCCTTCCTGGTGGGTCTCGCCTTCGCGGTGGCCGCGTCGGCGAACCTGCCGGCCCTGCTCTACTCGCTGTTCTGGCGGGCCTTCACCACACGCGGGGCGGTGTGGGCGGTGTACGGCGGACTGTTCCCGGCGATCGGGCTCGTGCTGCTCTCCCCGGTAGTGTCCGGCAGTCCGGGTTCCCTGTTCCCGGACGTCGACTTCCAGTACTTCCCGCTGGAGAACCCGGGCATCGTCTCCATCCCGCTCGGCTTCCTCGCCGGCTGGCTGGGCACGGTCACCTCGGACGAGGTCGCGGACGAGGCCAAGTACGCGGAGACGGAGGTGCGCTCGCTGACCGGGGCCGGGGCCGTCTGACCGGGCCGCGCCCGGCGCTACGGCGCCACCCAGGCGTACCGGTGTTCGGGCCGGCCGGCGTCGCCGTACTTGAGGGTCAGGCGGGTCCGTCCGGTGCGTTCCAGGAGCTTCAGATACCGCTGGGCGGTCTGCCGGCTCACCCCTGTCCGCTCGGCGATCTCCTGGGCGGACAGCGGTCCCTCGGCGTTGATCAGCGCCTGGCGCACCAGCTCGGCCGTGGTGGGGGAGTGACCCTTGGGCAACCGGGGCTCCGACGGGGCGGACAGGGCACCGAAGATGCGGTCCACCTGCGCCTGTTCGGCCTCACCGCCGCCGTCCAGGGTCCGCCGCAGCTCGGCGTACGCCTCCAGCTTGGCCCGCAGCCCCGCGAAGGCGAACGGTTTCACCAGGTACTGGAGCGCTCCGTGCCGCATGGCCGCCTGCACGGTCGACACGTCCCGTGCCGCGGTCACCATGATCACGTCCGTCTGGTGGCCGCGACGGCGCATCTCCCGGACGACCGCGAGCCCCGTGCCGTCGGGCAGATAGTGATCCAGCAGGACGAGGTCCAGCCTCGGCAGGGTCTCCACCCGGTGCAACGCCTCGGCCGCGCTGTGGGCCTCGCCGGCCACATGGAAGCCGGGCACTTTCCGCACGTAGGCGGCGTTGACGCGGGCGACGCGGATGTCGTCGTCCACGATCAGGACCTCGATCATCGCGCCTCCTCCTCGGCCTCGGCGGTGACGGCGACGCCGGTGGTCCCGGGCTGCTCCTCGCGTACCGCCGGATCGCGTTCCGGCTCGGTCAGCGCCTCGGGCAGCACCACGGTGAACTCCGCGCCGCCACCGGCCGCCGTGCCCACGGTCGCGCTGCCGCCCTGCCGTTCGGCGAGTCGGCGTACCAGGGAGAGCCCGATGCCCCGCTTCCCGTGCGCGGGCGGCTTTTTGGTGGACCACCCTTCCGTGAAGACCAGCTCCCGCTGGTCCGCCGGGATGCCGGGGCCCGTGTCGCACACCCGGAGGACGACCGTACGGCCCTCCGTGCGCAACTCGGCCTCCACGCGCGCGTGCGGGGCGCCCGCCACCGCGTCCACGGCGTTGTCCACGAGGTTGCCCACGACCGTCACCAGCCCCTGCGGATCGATCAGCCGATCCGGGAGCCGGGTGCGCTCCGACACCCACAGGGCGACCCCGCGCTCGGCCGCCACGGTCGCCTTGCCGACCAGCAGCGCGGCCAGCAGCGGGTCCTGGATCCTCTCGGTGACCTGCTCGGCGGTGGCCCGGTGGTCGCCGACCACTTCACCGACGAACTCCACGGCGTCGTCGTACAGCTCCAGTTCCAGCAGCCCGAGCAGCGTGTGCAGGCGGTTCGCGTGCTCGTGGTCCTGGGCGCGCAGGGCGTCGATCAGCCCGCGGGTGGAGTCCAGTTCGCGCCCCAGCTGCTCCAGTTCTGTGCGGTCGCGCAGGGTGGCGACGGCGCCCCCGTCGTCGATGGGCATCCGGTTGGCGACCAGGACCCTCTGGCCGCGCACGGTGAGCAGGTCGGTCCCGGTCACCCGGCCGGCGAGCACGTCCGTCGTACGGCCCGCGCCGAGCGCCTCGTCGGGGGCACGTCCGACCGCCTCGTCGCCGATGCCCAGCAGCCGCCGCGCCTCGTCGTTGAGCAGCCGGATCCGGCCGCCGCGGTCGAGTGCGACGACGCCCTCACGGATGCCGTGCAGCATCGCCTCGCGCTCGGCGAGCAGCGCGGAGATGTCGGAGAACGCCAGGTCCCGGGTCTGCCGCTGGACCCGGCGCGAGATCAGCCAGGCGGCCAGTGCGCCCACCGCGAGCGCGCCGCCGGCGTACGCGAACAGCCCCGGGATCGCACTGATCAGCCGCGCCCGGACGCTGTCGTAGGCGATGCCGACCGAGACCGCGCCGACGACGCGGTGGCCGGCGTCGTACAGCGGAACCTTCCCACGGGCCGAGCGCCCGAGGGTGCCCTTGTCGATCTCCATGACCTCCTTGCCGGCCAGGGCGTCGGTGGGGTCGGTGGAGACGCGCCGGCCGATCTCCGAGGCCGTGGGGTGCGACCAGCGCACCCAGTCCCGGTCCAGCACGACGATGTACTCGGCGTGAGTGGCCCGCCGTATTCGCTCGGCCTCCCTCTGCACGGGACCGGTCCTGTCCGGCGGGGCGGTGAGGACGCCTTCGGCGATCTGCGGATCCTGGGCGGTGGTCTCGGCGATGGCCAGCGCCCGGCGCATCGCCTCCTGGTCCAGCTGCTTGCTCAGCGGTGCCAGGAACAGCCCGGTCGCGAGCACCGCGACTCCCGCGGCGATCGCCACCTGCATCAGCAGCACCTGCGAGAACATCCGCCGGGGCAGACCGAGGCGCAGACGACGGGCGGGGGGAGTGGGGCTCATACCCCGACGGTACGGGGGGCGGCCGTGAGAGCCCCAGCGGGTGTGGTGTGGATCTCTTGATCAATTCTTGACGTGCTGATCAATGCTTGACAGCCAGTCGGCCGTTGCCGCCCGTCGCGCCCGCCTGCCTAGCTGGCCAGTGCCGTCCGGCTCAGTGCGCGCACGTCCGTCACGTCCATCCGCGCGGGCGCACCGAGCACCGCCGCGCCGCAGCTCTCCGGGCGGGGCGGCAGCGACGCGCCCTGAGCCACGGTGACGCGCCACCGGCGGCCGTCGGCGTGGACGGCGGTGACCTCCCAGCGCGGGGCCGCGCCGTCGGTCCGTACGACGCTGAGCACACCTGCCCGGTACTCGGCCGCGGCCGACCGGACCGCCAGTTCGGCCGCCTGGCCGGGCCGGCCCCAGGCGGAGCACCCGCGGCATCCCTCGACGACCACCCGCCCCTCCCGCACAGCGTGCAGGGCCTCCTTGACGGTGTGGGCCCCGGCGCGGCCGTAGGCGTAGCCGTACGGCAGGACGAGCACCGTCGGCGCGAAACGATGTCCACCCAGATGGGTGACCTCCCACACCCCGCGCACTCCCGAGTCGGCCAGCTCGGCGGCGAGGGGGCGGCCGAGGAGGGCGCAGCAGCGGTCGCGTTTGCCGTTGGTGCACACGAGCGCGAGCGGGTCGCCGTGATGCGGCCGTCCGCCGAGGACGGCGCCGAGGGAACGGGGGTCGCCCGCTCCCAGGGCGGCGAAGTCGAGTCCGAGGAGCCGCTGCGGATCGCGGGTGGTGGCGCCGTGCAACCACACGCGTCCGGGAACGGTGTGGGCCGCGTACACCTGGCGGACCGGTGAGGTGCCGTAGTCCGCGTGGGGCCCGGGGCGCCGGATCAGGGCGACGCGTACGCCTGTTCCCTCGGCGGCGGCCTCCAGGGCCCGGCCCAGCACGGGGTCCAGGTGACTGGCAGTGAGCGCCTTGGCACCCCACGGGCCGGGCTGCTCCAGCAGCAGCCACGTCGTCGCCGTGGCCGCCGTGCCGGAGAGCGGCTCGTCGAGGGTCCGGGAGACAGTCGCACACCTACTCACAGAGGTGAGCCTAACCTGAGTCCCTTCGAGGTGACTTCCGGCCGGGCCGTGTCCTAGCCCGGGAGGGGCTGCGGCGGTCGCGGGCCGACGTAGTGGCCGCTGGGGCGCATGCGCAGCGGGCGCTCGCCGTACTCCTCCAGGGCGTGCGCGATCCAGCCCGCCGTCCGCGCGACGGCGAAGACGGTCTCGCCGGCCGTGGCGGGCATGCCGCTGGAGGCGGTGAACACGGCGAGGGCCAGGTCGACGTTGGCGTGCAGCGGGGTGTGCCGGGCGGTCGTGGCGACGATGTCGCGGGCGGCGAGCAGCGCGGACTCCGCGCGCGGGACCTTCTCCAGGAGATCGAACAGCACGCGCGCGCGGGGGTCTTCGCCGGTGTAGAGCCGATGGCCGAGCCCGGGTACGCGGTGGCCCGCGCGGAGCTCGTCGGCGATCACCGGGACCGCCGCGCCCTGGTCGAGCACGTCGAGCAGCATCCGGTGGGCCAGACCGCTGGCGGCGCCGTGCAGGGGGCCCTCCAGGACGCCCAGACCGGCCGAGACGGCCGCGTAGGCGTGCGCCCGGGCGGAGGCCGCGACCCGGACCGCGAGCGTGGACGCTGCCAGGTCGTGGTCGGCGAGCAGGGCCAGCGCGGTGTCCAGGACGTGCAGGGAGGCGTCGTCGGCCGGACGGCCGGTGAGCCGTCCCCACAGGCGGTGGGCGAGCGGACCGTCGTCCTTGTGGTCGTGCCGGGCCGGCGGCAGCGCGGCGACGAGGGTGGGGATGAGGGTCCGTGCCGTGTTCAGCACGGCCTCCTCGGACAGGTCGAAGCGCAGCGGGTCCTCGGCCGCCGCGGCGATCGCCGCCACCCGCAGCCGGTCGGTCGGGGAGGCGTGCTCGGAGAGGGCGTCGACCGCGCGGCGGGCGACCTCGACGGTGGTCGGCGGCGCGGAGAACGTCACCCCCGGGATCAGCCGGCCCGTCCACAGCCACTCCGCGACCTCCTCGTAGGAGTGGCGGACGGCCAGTTCGACGGCGTCCACGCCCCGGAAGAAGTACCGGTCCTGCTCGATCAACGTGATCCGGGTGCGCACGGAGAGGTCTCCGCCGGTGCCCGGGCCACCGGCCGCGTCGCGCCGGTTGCGGCGGGCGAGGGCCTCCACCTCCTTGGCCTCGAAGGTGCTGGCCCGGCCGCCGGGTTCGCGTCTGCTGCTGAGCAGGCCGCGGCTCACGTACGCGTAGACCGTCTCGGGCTTCACGCCGAGCAGCTCGGCGGCCTCCTTGGTGGTCAGCCGGCGCCCGGGCCGGTGCGGCGGAGCGGGTTCGTGATCGCGCATGGAGGCCACCGTAGCGGTCTCTGCACACGTTGACGCCTCAATATTGATTCAATCAATATTGACAGAGTTCAAATCAACTGTGGATAGTCGCATCAAGTTCAGCAGGTCCACAGGATCCAGCAAGTCCAGGGAGGAAAAACATGACCGTCGACAGGACCGCCACCCCCCTCATCGACGCCCCGCGCGGCCTCGCGGGCGTCGTCGTCACCGAGACCGAGATCGGTGACGTCCGGGGCCGCGAGGGCTTCTACCACTACCGCCAGTACTCGGCCGTCGACCTCGCCCGTACCCGCGGCTTCGAGGACGTGTGGCATCTCCTGGTGCACGGCGCGCTCCCCGACGCGGAGCGCGGTGCCGCCTTCGCCGCGCAGACCGCGGCGCTGCGACGCCTGCCCGAGGAGGTCAGCGCGGTCCTGCCCGCGATCGCCGAGGCCGGTCGCGTCTCCGGTCCGCTGGCCGGCCTGCGCACCGCGCTGTCGCTGCTGGGCGCCACGCGGGGTTTCCGGCCGGTGTACGACATCGACGCGGACCGGCGGCGCACCGACACCCTGGCGGTCTGTGCGGCCGCACCCACCCTGCTGGCCGCTCTGTACCGGCTCGGCCAGGGACTGGACCCCGTTGAGCCGCGCACGGACCTCTCCCACGCGGCCAACTACCTGTACATGCTCACCGGTTCCGAACCCGAACCGCGCCGGGCCCGTGCGATCGAGCAGTACCTGATCTCAACCATTGATCACGGATTCAACGCGTCAACGTTCACGGCCCGTGTCATCGCGTCCACGGGTGCCGATGTCGCGGCCTGCCTGACCGGTGCCGTCGGCGCGCTGTCCGGGCCGCTGCACGGAGGTGCGCCCAGCCGGGCCCTGGACACGCTGGACGCGATCGGGACGCCCGGCCGGATCGACTCCTGGATACGGCAGCGGGTGCTCGCGGGCGACCGGATCATGGGCTTCGGGCACGCCGTCTACCGTACGGAGGACCCTCGTTCGCGGATGCTGCGCGAGATCGCCCTCGGCTTCGGCGGTCCCCGGGTGGACTTCGCGGTGGAGGTCGAGCGTCGGGTGGAGGCGATCCTCGCCGAGCTGAAGCCCGGCCGTGAACTGCACACGAACGTCGAGTTCTACGCCGGCGTGGTCATGGAACTGTGCGGCCTGCCCCGGGAGATGTTCACGCCCACCTTCGCCGCGGGACGGGTGGTGGGCTGGAGCGCCAACGTCCTGGAACAGGCGGCCGACTCGAAGATCATCCGCCCGGCGGCGCGGTACGTGGGACCCGAGCCGGTGGCCGCGGTGCCGGCAGCCGGGTAGTCGCCGGGAGGGCGGGCCGACGTGCCTTTCCCCCGCGCTGCCGCCCGCTCGTATCCTGGACCCTCGGTCCATGCTCGTCCGCGTGCCGGGCTCCGAGCCGCCGGTGCGCGCTGGTGCGTCAGAGAGGTCGCCCGTTGGGGAACAGCTCAGGGAACAGCCGCGGTGCGCGGCAGATCCCGGTCGTCGTGCTCGCCGGTTTCCTGGGCTCCGGGAAGACCACGCTCCTCAACCACCTGCTGCACCGCAGCGGAGGCAGCCGGATCGGGGCGATCGTCAACGACTTCGGGGCCATCCAGATCGACGCGATGGCCGTCGCGGGCGCTCTCGGCGACTCGACCGTCTCGCTCGGCAACGGCTGCCTGTGCTGTGCCGTCGACGCCGGTGAACTTGACCTCTACCTGGACCGGCTGGCCGCGCCCGCCGCCGGCATCGACGTGATCGTCATCGAGGCCAGCGGGCTCGCCGAGCCGCAGGAACTCGTGCGGATGGTCCTGGCCAGCGAGCATCCGGGCATCGTCTACGGCGGCCTCGTCGAGGTCGTCGACGCCGCCGAGTTCGACGACACGCGCGCGAAGCACCCCGAGATCGACCGGCACCTCGCCCTGGCCGACCTGGTCGTCGTCAACAAGCTCGATCGCGCGGACGACGCCGGCCGGGTCCTGGACCTCGTCCACTCGCTCACCGACCGCGCCGCCGTCGTCCCCGCCACCTACGGCCGCATCGACCCGGAGTTCCTCTTCGACTGCAAGCCCGTCGGGGAGCGCGTCGGGCAGCTGTCCTTCGACGACCTGCACGAGCCCGGCGCGGACGACGAGCATGCCGGCGCCGGCCACCTGCACACCGGTTACGACAGCCTGTCCTTCACCTCCGGCGTGCCCCTGGAACCCCGCCGGCTCATGGAGTTCCTGGACAGCCGCCCCGAGGGGCTGTACCGGATCAAGGGGTACGTCGACTTCGGGCCGTACGACCCGCTCAACCGCTACGCCGTGCACGCCGTCGGCCGGTTCCTGCGCTTCTACCCCGAGCCCTGGCCGGCCGGCGCCGACCGTCTCACCCAGCTCGTGCTGATCGGCTCCGGGATCGACATCGACGCCCTCGACAAGGCACTCCGAGCGTGCAGGAACGACGCCCCGCACGCCGACGAGCACGGCATGTGGGGCGTCCTGCGGTATGTGCCGGGCTCCGAGGAGGAGCCGGCCGCGGAAGCGGACGAGGCCTGGGACACCGGCGTCGCTACCGGGGCGTGAGCACCGGCCCGGTCACCGAGGTCCGGGGGCCCCGCCCCGTCACCGAGGCGGTGCTGGACCACCGGCCCCGCCACCCGCCCGAGGCGGTCCTAGACCACCGGCCCCGCCACCACCGCCACCGTCTTCGGCAGCGATGTGCCCGAGCCGTCCCGGCGGGGGTCGGGTTCCGGCAGGTCCGCCGGGGTGCCGTTCTTCTGCGCGGCGCGCGCGGGAGCCGGGCCCGCCCAGCCCAGCGACAGGCAGTCCTCGCCCTTCAGGAACCGCTGGCAGCGCACGCCGCCCGTGGCACGGCCCTTGCGCGGATACTGGTCGAACGGGGTCAGCTTGGCCGTCGTCTGCACCGAGTCGTCCAGCGTGCCGCGCGATCCGGCCACCGTGATCACCACCGCGTCGACGGCCGGGTCGACCGCCGTGAACGAGATCACCTTCGCGCCCTCGGTGAGCTTGATGCCGGTCATGCCGCCCGCCGGACGGCCCTGCGGACGCACGATGGAGGCCTGGAAGCGCAGCAGCTGCGCGTCGTCCGTGATGAACACCAGGTCCTCGTCGCCGGTGCGCAGCTCCACCGCGCCGACGATCCGGTCGCCGTCCTTGAGGGTGATGACCTCCAACTCGTCCTTGTTGGACGGGTAGTCGGGCACCACGCGCTTGACGACGCCCTGCTCGGTGCCGATCGCCAGCCCCGGGGACGACTCGTCCAGCGTGGTCAGGCAGACCACCGTCTCGTCGCCCTCCAGGGAGACGAACTCCGCCAGCGGAGCGCCTCCGGAGAGGTTCGGCGCGGAGGCCGTCTCCGGCAGCTGCGGCAGGTCGACGACGTTGATCCGCAGCAGCCGGCCCGCCGACGTCACCGCGCCGATCACCCCGCGCGCGGTCGTCGAGATCGCCGAGACGATCACGTCGTGCTTGACGCGCCTGGCGTCCGCTCCCTCGGGGGACGTGTCGACGCTCGCCGTACGGGCCAGCAGTCCCGTCGAGGACAGCAGCACCCGGCACGGGTCGTCGGCCACCTGCAACGGCACGGTGGCCGCCGGGGAGCCCGCGGACTCCAGCAGGACCGTGCGCCGGTCGGTGCCGAACTTCTTCGACACGGCGGCCAGTTCGGCCGAGACCAGCTTGCGCAGCTCCGCGTCCGACTCCAGGATGCGGGTCAGTTCCGCGATCTCCGCGGTGAGCCTGTCCTGCTCCGACTCCAGCTCGATCCGGTCGTACCTGGTGAGCCGGCGCAGCGGCGTGTCGAGGATGTACTGCGTCTGCACCTCGCTCAGCGAGAACCGCTCCATCAGGCGGCCCTTGGCCTGCGCGGAGTTGTCGCTGGAGCGGATGATCCGGATGACCTCGTCGATGTCGACCAGCGCGGTCAGCAGACCCTCGACCAGGTGCAGCCGGTCCCGCCGCTTGGCACGGCGGAACTCACTGCGGCGCCGGACCACCTCGAAGCGGTGGTCCAGGTAGACCTCCAGCAGCTCCTTCAGGCCCAGGGTGAGCGGCTGGCCGTCGACCAGGGCGACGTTGTTGATGCCGAAGGACTCCTCCATGGGCGTCAGCTTGTACAGCTGCTCCAGGATCGCCTCGGGCACGAAGCCGTTCTTGATCTCGATGACCAGGCGCAGGCCGTGTTCGCGGTCGGTGAGGTCCTTGACGTCGGCGATGCCCTGGACCTTCTTCGCGTTGACCAGGTCCTTGATCTTCGCGATGACCTTCTCGGGGCCGACGGTGAACGGCAGTTCGGTGACGACCAGGCCCTTGCGCCGGGCGGTGACGGTCTCGACGGTGACCGTCGCGCGCATCTTGAACGTGCCGCGGCCGGTCGCGTAGGCGTCACGGACGCCGCCGAGTCCGACGATCCGGCCGCCGGTGGGCAGGTCCGGGCCCGGCACGTGCCTCATCAGCGCGTCGAGGTCGGCGTTCGGGTAGCGGATCAGATGGCGGGCGGCGGCGACGACCTCGCGCAGGTTGTGCGGGGGCATGTTCGTCGCCATGCCGACCGCGATGCCCGAGGAGCCGTTGACCAGCAGGTTCGGGAAGGCGGCCGGCAGCGCCACCGGCTCCTGCTCCTGGCCGTCGTAGTTCGGCGCGAAGTCGACCGTGTCCTCGTCGATCGACTCGGTCATCAGGCTCGACGCCTCGGCCATCCGGCACTCGGTGTACCGCATGGCCGCCGGGGGGTCGTCGTTGCCCAGCGAGCCGAAGTTGCCGTGGCCGTCGACGAGCGGCACGCGCATGGAGAACGGCTGTGCCATGCGCACCAGGGCGTCGTAGATCGAGGCGTCGCCGTGCGGGTGCAGCTTGCCCATGACCTCGCCGACCACGCGCGCGCACTTCACGTAGCCGCGCTCGGGGCGCAGGCCCATCTCGTTCATCTGGTACACGATGCGGCGGTGCACCGGCTTGAGGCCGTCACGGGCGTCCGGCAGGGCACGCGAGTAGATGACCGAGTAGGCGTACTCGAGGTAGGAGCCACGCATCTCGTCCACGACGTCGATGTCGAGGATCCGCTCCTCGTACGAATCGTCGGGCGGCGGGGTCTTCGTGCTGCGGCGGGCCATCGCTGCCGGCTCCTTGCTGAAGCGACTGACTGATCTGACGCGGACCATTGTGGACCGCCGCACCGACAGCCCGGGCCACGACCCGGTCTCCGTCGGCCCGGCCGGTGCCGGGAAGCCCTCCGGAGACGGGTCGCACGCAGGCTACGCGATCCGCTGTGGGCGTACGTCCCGCGGGAACTTCGCCGGGGCCCCGCACGCTTTGCATACAGTGGCAGGAACGGCAGGAAAACCGCGGTTTCTACGACCGCCTCCGCTCGCGAAGGGACGTACATGCCCATGGGTCACACGACCACAGCCGAGGCAGGCTCCGGGGGCCTGACAGCGACCGAGCACCGCCTGGCCAACGGTCTGCGCGTGGTGCTCTCCGAGGACCACCTGACCCCCGTGGCGGCGGTCTGCCTCTGGTACGACGTCGGTTCCCGCCACGAAGTCAAGGGGCGAACCGGCCTGGCTCACCTCTTCGAGCACCTGATGTTCCAGGGGTCCGGGCAGGTCAAGGGCAACGGCCACTTCGAGCTGGTGCAGGGCGCGGGCGGCTCGCTCAACGGCACCACCAGCTTCGAGCGCACCAACTACTTCGAGACCATGCCCGCCCACCAGCTGGAGCTGGCGCTCTGGCTGGAGGCCGACCGCATGGGCTCCCTGCTGGCCGCCCTGGACGACGAGTCCATGGAGAACCAGCGGGACGTCGTCAAGAACGAGCGCCGCCAGCGCTACGACAACGTGCCCTACGGCACCGCCTTCGAGAAGCTGACCGCCCTGTCCTACCCGGAGGGCCACCCCTACCACCACACGCCGATCGGCTCGATGGCGGACCTGGACGCGGCCACCCTGGAGGACGCGCGCCGGTTCTTCCGCACCTACTACGCGCCGAACAACGCGGTGCTGTCCGTGGTCGGCGACATCGACCCCGAGCAGACCCTCGCCTGGGTCGAGAAGTACTTCGGTTCCATCGCCGCCCACGACGGCAAGCCCGAGCCCCGCGACGGTTCCCTGCCGGACGTCATCGGTGAGCAGCTGCGCGAGGTCCTCGTGGAGGAGGTCCCGGCGCGCGCACTGATGGCCGCCTACCGGCTGCCGCACGACGGCACGCGCGCGTGCGACGCGGCCGACCTCGCCCTGACCGTCCTCGGCGGCGGCGAGTCCTCCCGGCTGTACAACCGGCTGGTGCGCCGCGACCGTACGGCCGTCGCGGCCGGCTTCGGTCTGCTGCGCCTGGCCGGCGCGCCCTCGATGGGCTGGCTGGACGTGAAGACGTCCGGTGACGTCGAGGTGCCGGTCATCGAGGCCGCCATCGACGAGGAGCTGGCCCGGTTCGCCGAGGAGGGCCCCACGCCCGAGGAGATGGAGCGCGCCCAGGCCCAGCTGGAGCGCGAGTGGCTGGACCGGCTCGGCACGGTCGCGGGCCGCGCCGACGAACTGTGCCGCTTCGCCGTCCTCTTCGGTGACCCGCAGCTCGCCCTCACCGCGGTGCGGCGCGTCCTGGAGGTGACCCCCGAGGAGGTGCGGGAGGTCGCCGAGGCCCGCCTGCGCCCCGACAACCGCGCGGTCCTCGTCTACGAGCCGAAGTCCCCCGAGGCCGTGGAGGACACCCCGGTCCCCGGGGACCCGGAGCAGGAAGCGACCGTAGAGGCGGGCCGCGACGAGACCGAGAACGAGGAGACGGCCAAGTGACCGAGCTCGCCACCATGGAGTTCCATCCCCAGCCGCAGCCCGGTGAGGCCAGGCCCTGGGCGTTCCCGGCGCCCGAGCGCGGCACCCTCGGCAACGGCCTGACCGTGCTGCGCTGCCACCGCCCCGGCCAGCAGGTCGTCGCCGTCGAGGTGCTGCTGGACGCCCCGCTGGACGCCGAGCCCGCCGGCCTGGACGGCGTCGCCACGATCATGGCGCGGGCCTTCTCGGAGGGCACCGACAGGCACTCGGCCGAGGAGTTCGCCGCCGAGCTGGAGCGCGCGGGCGCCACGCTCGACGCGCACGCCGACCACCCCGGCGTCCGGCTCGGCCTGGAGGTCCCGGCCTCCCGGCTGGCCAGGGGCCTCGGCCTGCTCGCCGACGCCCTGCGTGCGCCCGCCTTCGCCGAGAGCGAGGTCGAGCGGCTGGTCCGCAACCGCCTGGACGAGATCCCGCACGAGCTGGCCAGCCCGGCTCGCCGGGCCGCCAAGGAACTGTCCAGGGAGCTGTTCCCGGCGGACTCGCGCATGTCCCGCCCCCGCCAGGGCACGGAGGAGACGGTCGCGAAGATCGACGCGGCGGCCGTACGTGCCTTCTACGACCGCCATGTGCGACCCGCCACGGCCACCGTGGTCGTCGTGGGCGACCTGACCGGCGCCGACCTGGACGCGCTGCTCGCCGACACCCTGGGCGCCTGGACCGGCACCCCGGGCGAGCCCCGGCCCGTGCCGCCGGTGACCGCCGACGACACCGGGCGCGTGATCGTCGTGGACCGGCCCGGTGCCGTCCAGACGCAGCTGCTCATCGGCCGCGTCGGGGCCGACCGGCACGACCGGGTCTGGCCCGCCCAGGTGCTCGGCACGTACTGCCTCGGCGGCACCCTCACCTCCCGCCTGGACCGCGTCCTGCGCGAGGAGAAGGGCTACACCTACGGCGTGCGCGCGTTCGGCCAGGTCCTGCGCTCGGCCCCGGACGGCACGGGCGCGGCGATGCTCGCCATCAGCGGCTCGGTGGACACGCCGAACACCGGCCCCGCGCTGGAGGACCTGTGGAAGGTGCTGCGCACCCTCGCGGCGGAGGGCCTGACCGACGCGGAGCGGGACGTCGCCGTGCAGAACCTCGTCGGCGTGGCGCCGCTGAAGTACGAGACCGCGGCGGCCGTCGCGAGCACGCTGGCCGACCAGGTCGAGCAGCACCTGCCCGACGACTTCCAGGCGACGCTGTATCAGCGGCTGGCCGCCACGGGCACGGTGGAGGCCACCGCTGCCGTCGTGAACGCCTTCCCGGTGGACCGCCTGGTGACGGTCCTCGTCGGTGACGCGTCCCAGATCAAGGAGCAGGTCGAGGCGCTCGGTATCGGCGAAGTCACCGTCGTCGCCGCGGAGTAGACGCACCGGCGGACGCGAAGGCGTACGCGCGCGCGTGGGGCCCTGCCGACCTACGGGTCGTCAGGGCCCCTGCTGTTCCACTCAGTCACTCAGATGCCCGTTTTGGGGCGGAGGTTGCCTGTCTGCCCTGTGGGATGCGCTACAAAAACCCGGATCTGTTTGAGGAGGGGAAGCGGGCCGCCGTACCGTCATGCGGGCTGTTCGTCAGGCAGTGCGCCGCACCCGCGGCACCGGACAGTCATCGCCGAGTCCCCGTACGGCGCGAGCCAGGGGAGCCGGGGACCCATCGTCCCTGGGGTGAATCGGGCGCCCGCGCGTGAGCGAGGGGGCCCGTAGGAGACCTTCCTGCTCCGAACCCGTCAGCTAACCCGGTAGGCGAGAGGGAAGGAAAGGACCAGCCACTTCATGGCGTTCATGTGCGCCACCGGGAAGCACCGCAAGCCCGGCCGGGTCAAGCGCACCACCGCTCAGGCGGCGGGTGTCGCGGCCCTCACCACCACCGGCGTCATCGGCACCCTCGCCGCGTCCCCGGCGCTCGCCGCCGACAGCTCCGTGGAGCAGACCGGCCTCACCCCGGTCCTCACCGTGAACGACGACGTCGCCGAGCAGATCGACGCGCAGGCCGCCGCCCAGCAGCAGGCCGCCGAGCAGAAGGCGGCCGAGGCGGCCGCGGAGAAGGCGGCCGCCAAGAGGGCCCAGGAGGTCCGCGAGGCGCGGATCCGCGCCGCCCGTGAGGCCGAGCGCAAGCGGCTGAACGCCTTCGTCATCCCGATCGCGCACTCGTACGTCTCCACGGCCTACCAGGCCAGCAGCTCCCTGTGGTCCTCCGGTTCGCACACCGGCATCGACTTCCACGCGGCCAGCGGCACCTCCGTCCACGCGGTGGGTTCCGGCACGGTCGTCTCCACGGGCTGGGGCGGCGCGTACGGCAACCAGATCGTGCTCCGGATGGCCGACGGCATGTACACCCAGTACGGCCACCTGTCGTCCATCGGTGTCACGGTGGGCCAGAAGGTCGTCCCGGGGCAGCAGATCGGCGTGTCGGGCGCGACCGGCAACGTCACCGGCCCGCACCTGCACTTCGAGGCCCGTACGACGCCCGACTACGGCTCGGACGTCGACCCCGTCGCCTACCTCCGCAAGCACGGCGTGAACGTCTGACCCGACGGACACCCGCACGCCTGCCAAGCCCCGGCTCATCGAGCCGGGGCTTTCGCCATTTTCCGTGGTTTCCTTCCGGTGTCCGCCGGACCCGCTGACCAAAATATATCCATGGATGACGCCCGGCCGTCGGAAATTCAGGTCCATTGGAATAGAGTCACGGGAACACGCGTCCATCGTCGGCGTTTCACGGGTATTAAGGCGGAGGTCGGTCATGCGTATTCCGGCGCACTCGGTGTGCACCGCTGTCCGGGACGACATCGTCGCCGGTGTCCACGAACGCGGCAGCCGCCTCACCGAGGAAGTCCTGGCCCGCCGCTACGGCGTCTCGCGCGTCCCCGTCCGCGAGGCCCTGCGCACCCTGGAGGCGGAGGGCTTCGTGGTGACACGCCGGCACGCGGGCGCGTGCGTGGCCGAACCGACCGAGCAGGAGGCCGCGGACCTGCTGGAGATGCGGCTGCTGCTGGAGCCGCTGGGGGCCGCCCGGGCCGCGCAGCGGCGCACCGAGGCCCATCTGAAGGTGCTGCGCGGACTGGTCCGGCTGGGCCAGGAGCGGGCCAGGAGGGGTGGCAGCGAGGATCTGCGCGCGCTGGGCGGCTGGTTCCACGAGACGCTCGCCCAGGCCTCCGGCAGTCCCTCGCTGACCTCGGTGCTCACCCAGCTGCGGCACAAGATCGCCTGGATGTACGCGGTGGCGACGCCGCTCGTCCCGGTGGAGTCGTGGGCGGAGCACGGGGCGATCGTGGACGCGGTGGCGCGGGGGGACGGCGAGCGCGCGCGGACGCTCACCGCGCTGCACACCGAGCGCGTCACCAGCGGCCACCGGCTGCGCGTCTCCGGGGCCCAGGAGCGTGTGAGGACTTCGCAACGGGCCGTAAACATGGCGGGCCCGCGGAATTAACACGGACGCCGTATACAAAGGAGAGGCATTGTGGGGCGGATATTTTCCGCTGCCTCAATTCCGCTCCCTGTGAATTCGCGAGAGAGTTCCGGCGCGGGCCGGCCGTGAACCGGCGGAATTTCGTGCGGAGCGTGCGCGGAAACGCCGGAGCCGCGTTCGCCCGACGGACGAACGCGGCTCCGGCACTCTGCGCGGTGAGGCTCAGACGGTCTCGGGGAGCTCCTCGAGGCCCTCGGAGACCAGCTTGGCCAGACGGTCCAGGGCGGTGTCCGCGCCCTCGGCGTCCGAGGCGAGGACGATCTCCTCGCCACCCTGGGCGCCCAGGCTCAGGACGGCCAGCATGGAGGCCGCGTTGACGGGGTCGCCCCCGGCCTTGGCGATCGTCACCGGGACGCCTGTGGCCGTGGCGGCTCGGACGAAGATGGAAGCGGGGCGGGCGTGGAGGCCCTCGGCCCAGCCGACGTTGACGCGGCGCTCAGCCATGTGATGCTGCCCTTCAGTACTCAGGGTTGTCTAGACCAGTTTCCCATATCGCGAAGCGTGCCCGGAGCGGACCTTCGTCCCCTCCGTGTGCCGTCGGACCGCGGCCTCGGTCCGGCGTGTCGCCCTCCACAGACTGCCTCGCGACGTTGTCGTACGCGAGCCGTACTCTGGGGCCCATGCAGACCCCGGCGGACCGGCAGGACCGGCACGAGTACCCCGCCCACTGGGAGGCGGACGTGGTGCTGCGCGACGGGGGTACCGCGCGCATCCGGCCCATCACCGTCGATGACGCCGACCGCCTGGTCAGCTTCTACGAGCAGGTCTCGGACGAGTCGAAGTACTACCGCTTCTTCGCGCCCTACCCACGGCTGTCCGCCAAGGACGTCCACCGCTTCACGCACCACGACTTTGTGGACCGGGTGGGACTCGCGGCCACCATCGGCGGCGAGTTCATCGCCACCGTACGCTACGACCGCATCGGCGCCGACGGCATGCCCGCCTCCGGGGCCGCCGACGAGGCCGAGGTCGCCTTCCTCGTCCAGGACGCCCACCAGGGCCGCGGCGTCGCCTCCGCCCTGCTGGAGCACGTCGCGGCGGTCGCGCGCGAGCGGGGCATCCGCCGCTTCGCCGCCGAGGTGCTGCCCGCCAACAGCCGGATGATCAAGGTGTTCACGGACGCCGGATACACCCAGAAGCGCAGCTTCGAGGACGGCGTCGTCCGCCTGGAGTTCGGCCTCGAACCCACCGACCGCTCACTGGCCGTGCAGCGCGCGCGGGAGCAGCGCGCCGAGGCCCGCTCGGTACGGCGGCTCCTCGCGCCCGGGTCCGTGGCGGTCGTCGGCGTGGGCCGCGCCCCCGGCGGGGTGGGCCGCAGCGTCCTCGGCAACATCCGCGACGCCGGTTTCCCGGGCCGGCTGCACGCCGTGAACACGGCCTTCCCCGAGGATCCCGGGGAGGTCGACGGTGTTCCCGCGTACCGGTCGGTGCGGGACATCGAGGGGCCCGTGGACCTGGCCGTCGTCGCCGTACCGGCCGAGCACGTGCCCGCCGTGGTCGCCGAGTGCGGGGAACACGGCGTCCAGGGGCTGGTGGTGCTCTCCGCCGGATACGCCGAGAGCGGTCCCGGGGGACGGGAACGGCAGCGCGCCCTGGTGCGGGCCGCGCGCGCGTACGGCATGCGGATCATCGGCCCCAACGCCTTCGGGATCATCAACACCGCCGCGGACGTCCGGCTGAACGCCTCCCTCGCCCCGGAGATGCCCCGCCCCGGCCGCATCGGGATGTTCGCCCAGTCCGGGGCCATCGGCATCGCCCTGCTGTCCCGGCTGCACCGGCGCGGTGGAGGGGTCACCGGGGTCACGGGCGTGTCCACCTTCGTCTCCGCCGGGAACCGCGCGGACGTCTCGGGCAACGACGTCCTCCAGTACTGGTACGACGACCCCGAGACCGATGTCGTCCTCATGTACCTGGAGTCGATCGGCAACCCCCGCAAGTTCACCCGCCTCGCCCGGCGGACGGCGGCGGCCAAGCCGCTGGTGGTGGTGCAGGGCACCGGGACGGCCCCGCAGGGGCACGCGGTACGGGCCACGCGGCTGCCCTACGCGACCGTCTCCGCGCTGCTCCGGCAGGCCGGGGTGATCCGGGTCGACACGATCACCGAGCTGGTCGACGCCGGCCTGCTGCTCGCCCGGCAGCCGCTGCCCGACGGGCCGCGCGTGGCGATCCTCGGCAACTCCGAGTCGCTGGGCGTACTGACGTACGACCGGTGCCTGGCCGAGGGGCTGCGGCCGGCGCGGCCGGTGGACCTGACGACCGGCGCGACGGCGGAGGACTTCCACCGGGCGCTGTCGGCCGCGCTGGCGGACGACACCTGCGACTCCGTCGTGGTCACCGCCATCCCCGCCATCGGGGAGGCGTCGCCGGGGGACGCCGAGCTGGCGGCGGCGCTGCGGTCGGCCTCGGCCGCCGTGCCCGGAAAGCCGGTCCTGGTGGTGCACGTGGAACTCGGAGGGCTGGCCGAAGCGCTGTCGGCGGCGGCGAGCACCGCGCCCGGGGCCGCCGACCGGACGCCCGGCCCCCAGGGCGGCGCGCACCCCGTCCACCGCCTCGCGGAACGACCGCCCACCGCGCCGGCGGGCACGGCGGCCCCCGCGGCGCCGGCGGGCGGGGACACCCCGCCGGTCCCGCCGGAGGGCACCCGCCTCATCCCCGCCTACCCCGCCGCCGAGCGTGCCGTCCGCGCGCTCTCCGAAGCCGTGAAGTACGCGCAGTGGCGCCGGGAGGCGACCGACCCCGGGAAGGTGCCGGAGTGCGACGACATCGACGAGAAGGGCGCCGCCCGCCTGATCGGCGAGCTGCTCGCGCGCGGGGAGGGGCTGACGATCCCGGACGCCGAGACCTGCGAGCTGCTCGAGAAGTACGGCGTCCACGTCCGCCGGGCGCTCCCCGCGCCCACTCCGGACGCCGCCGCCGAAGCCGCCCGCGCACTCGGCTATCCCGTGGCCCTCAAGGCCACCGCCCCGCACCTCAGACACCGCGCCGACCTGGGCGGCGTACGCCTGGACCTCGCGGACGAGGAGCAACTGCGCCGGGCGTACGCCGAGTTGGCCGAGCTGTTCGGGCAGCCGGAGGAGCTGCGGCCGGTGGTGCAGGGGATGGCGCCGCGCGGGGTCGACACGGTCGTACGGGCCGTGATCGATCCGGCGGCCGGGGCCGTGCTGTCCTTCGGGCTCGCCGGGGCGGCCTCGCAGCTGCTCGGGGACATGGCCCACCGGCTGGTTCCCGTCACGGACCGGGAGGCGGCCTCGCTGGTGCGGTCCATCCGCACCGCACCGCTGCTGTTCGGCTGGCGCGGCTCCACGCCCGTCGACACCCCCGCGCTGGAGGAGCTGCTGCTGCGGCTGTCCCGGCTGGTCGACGACCATCCGGAGGTGGTCGCGGTCACCCTGGAGCCCGTCGTCGTCGCCCCGCAGGGCGTGAGCGTCCTCGGCGCCACCGTACGGCTCGCGCCCCCGCCCGCCCGGGACGACCTGGGCCCGCGCACGCTGCCGGCCTACTGAGGGGGGCGCGTGGAGATCGCGGCCTGGAGCTGATCTCCGTCGGTCCCGTCCTCGTCTCCCGCCCGCAGAGCTTCCGGGACCCGCCCTCCGCCCGCCCACGACCGCCGGGACGGCCTGGCTCGCGCGGGCACCGGGCGAAGAACCGCTGCTCCTCGTCGCGTTCGAGGCGGACGCCGGCGGACCGGAGCCCCCCTCCTGCCCGATCGCCGCCGAGCGGCCGGCGGTCCGGCCGGGGCTCGTGCCGAGGCCCCGCGGGCGGGGCGTACCGGCCGCCGCCCGTCCGCGCGACTGGCCCGGACCGCCTCCGCCCACGGATTAGGATGGACGCCATGGCCAAGACCAGTACGACGACCCAGGGGCTGCGCGCGGCGATCGAGCGCAGCGGCTACTACCCGGCCCTCGTGGCCGACGCGGTGGAGGCCGCCGTGGGCGGCGAACCCATCCGGTCGTACCTGGTCCACCAGGAGACGACGTTCGACCAGAACGAGGTGCGCCGGCACGTGACGGTCCTGGTCCTCACCGGCAACCGGTTCATCGTCAGCCACACCGACGAGCAGGCCGCCGACACCACCTCCCCGACGCCGTACGCCACCACCTCCACCGAGTCCGTCAAGATCGGCCGGATCTCGTCGGTCGTGGTCAGCCGGGTGGTGGCCAACCCCGAGCAGTACACGCCGGGCACACTGCCCCGCGAGGTCGTGCTGACCATCGGCTGGGGCGCGGTCAGCCGCATCGACCTGGAGCCCGCCGCCTGCGGCGACCCCCAGTGCGACGCCGACCACGGCTACACGGGCAACTCCACGGCGGACGACCTCAGCCTGCGCGTCAGCGAGGCCGGGGACGGTCCGGAGACGGTGCGCCAGGCGCTCGCCTTCGCGCAGGCCATCTCGGAGGCGACCGCGGACCTCACCCGCTGATGTCCCAGTTCTCGACCTGGGACGATTTCGAACCCCTCGCCCTGGACACCGCGCCGCTGCCCGAGTACGGCACCGGCTCCCTCGCCGACCTGCTGCCCACCGTGGCCGCCGGTATGGGCGTCCCCGGCCTGACCGCCACGATCACGGAACTGACCGCGGCCGACCGGGTCTGCGTCTTCCTGATCGACGGGCTGGGCTGGGAACAGCTCAGGTCCCACCCGGACGAGGCCCCGTACCTGACCTCCCTGCTCGGCAGCTCGCGCGGCGGCACCGGCCGCCCGCTCACTGCCGGCTACCCCGCCACCACCGCCACCTCCCTCGCCTCCGTGGGCACCGGGCTGCCGCCCGGCGCCCACGGCCTGCCCGGGTACGCGGTTCGCAACCCGGCCACCGGCGAGCTCATGAACCAGCTCCGCTGGCACCCGTACACCCCGCCGCGCCCCTGGCAGCCGTACCCCACCGTGTTCCAGCTGGCCCAGCAGGCCGGGGTGCACGCCGCCCAGGTGTCCTCGCCCGCCTTCCAGCACACCCCGCTCACCAAGGTGGCGCTCAGCGGCGGCACCTTCCACGGCCGGCTCACCGGCGAGGAGCGCATGGACCTCGCCGCCGCGCAGCTCGCCGCCGGGGACCGCGCACTGGTGTACACGTACTACGCCGAACTGGACGGCTCCGGACACCGTTACGGCATCGCCTCCGACACCTGGCGCGGCCAGCTCATGTACGTCGACCGGCTCGTCCAGCGCCTCGCCGAGCAACTCCCGCCGCGCAGCGCGCTGTACGTGACCGCCGACCACGGCATGGTCGACATCCCGTTCGACGAGCGGCACCGCATCGACTTCGACGAGGACTGGGAGCTGAGCGCCGGGGTCGCCCTGCTGGGCGGCGAGGGCCGGGCCCGGCACGTGTACGCGGTGCCGGGCGCCGAGAACGACGTCCTGACCTGCTGGCGCGAGGTGCTCGGCGAGCAGTTCTGGGTGGCCTCGCGCGACGAGGCCGTCGCGGCGGGCTGGTTCGGGCCGCACGTGGACGAGCGCGTGTACCCGCGGATCGGGGACGTGGTCGCCGCCGCGCACGACGACGTCCTGCTGATCGCCTCCGAGCGGGAGCCCAAGGAGTCGGCGCTGGTCGGCAACCACGGTTCGATGACCCCTGCCGAGCAACTGGTCCCGCTCCTCGAAGTACGCTCCTGACGGCCCCCCGCCCCTCACCGAAAGGTGTTCCACCCCTCATGCCCGAGCTGGTCTTCTTCTCCGGAACGATGGACTGCGGGAAGTCGACGCTGGCTCTCCAGATCGAGCACAACCGCTCGGCGCGCGGCCTCGCCGGGATGATCTTCACCCGGGACGACCGCGCGGGCGAGGGCAAGCTGTCCTCCCGGCTCGGCCTGGTCACCGACGCGGTGGAGGTCGAGGACGGCCAGGACCTGTACGCGTACCTCGTGGACCACCTCTCCCAGGGCGGCCGGGCCGACTATGTGATCGCGGACGAGGCGCAGTTCCTCGCGCCCGGGCAGATCGACCAGCTCGCGCGCGTGGTGGACGACCTCGGCCTGGACGTGTTCGCCTTCGGCATCACCACCGACTTCCGCTCCAAGCTCTTCCCCGGCTCCCAGCGGCTCGTGGAGCTGGCCGACCGGATCGAGGTGCTCCAGGTGGAGGCGTTGTGCTGGTGCGGCGCCCGCGCCACGCACAACGCCCGCACGGTCGGGGGCGCGATGGTGGTCGAGGGCGCCCAGGTCGTCGTGGGCGATGTCAACCAGTCCGCGGGCGAGGTCGGCTACGAGGTGCTGTGCCGCCGCCACCACCGGCGCCGGATGACCGCCGCGTCGGCCCGCGCGGCGGCCCTGTCCCCGGACGTCCTGCCGGTCGCGTCCGCCTGAGGGATCAGCCCGGGTCGCGGACCACCGAGAACTCGGCGCCCTCCGGGTCCGCGACCGTCGCCACCCGCCCGTGCGGGCCGTCGTGGGCCGGCCTGAGGATCCGGCCGCCCAGCCCGGTCACCTGCCGCAGCGTCTCGTCGACGTCGGCGACCTCGAAGTACGTCCGCCAGTGCGGCCCCCGGTCCCGGGGCATGGCGTGGCCCACCCCGTGCAGCCCGGCCACCGGCCGGTCGCCCAGGCGCAGGGTCACGTAGTCGAAGTCGGGGGAGACCACCGGCTCCTCCTCGTAACCGAACACGCTCGTGTAGAACTTGGCGACGCTCTCCGTCTCGTAGGTGAGCAGCTCGTTCCAGACGGGGGTGCCGGGCACGCCGGTGATCGCCGTGCCGAGATGCGCGGAGCCCTGCCAGATCCCGAACACCGCCCCGGAGGGGTCGGAGGCGATCACCATACGGCCCGCCTCGGCGGCGTCGAGCGGGCCGACGGCCACCGTCCCGCCGCACAGCCGCACCGTGTCGGCCGTCCGGTCCACGTCGTCCGAGGCGAAGTACGGCGTCCAGGCGACCGGAAGCCGGCGGTCCGGCGGCAGCTGACCCATGCCCGCCACCTCCCGCCCGTCGAGCAGCGCCCGCACGTACGGGCCGAGCTGCTGCGGGCCCGGCAGGAACTCCCAGCCGAACAGCTCACCGTAGAACTCCTCGGTGGCGTCCAGCCCGTGCGCCATCAGGCTCACCCAGCAGGGTGTGCCGGGCGCGCGCCGCGCGTGCGGACCGGCCGGTTCCCGTGCCTCGGTCATCGATCACTCTCTCCCCGGCCCCTTCACGGTGGCCGTGTCGCTTCCGCTCCCCGGAAGGGTGTCCGCGCCGCCGGCGCGCACGCCCGTGCCGGTACCCGCATCCTCCGCGGTGCCGCGGGGCCGTACCGCGCCGCCCGGCGTTTCCTCCGGAAGGATGCCCGATTGCCGTCTTCTGTGCTTCCTGACGAGGGCCGGCCGGTGTCCGCCGACTGTACGTCCCGTGCCCGATCGCATACGCCATGTGACCGAACCTGTCCGGCGGAGCAGAGTAGCCGGACCTGGACGCCGCGGCCACCCCTGGCGTATGGATGGACGCCATGAGAGCCATCATCACCGCGACCCGACTCGCGGACGAGCTGACCGGGGCGAACCCGCCCGTCCTGCTGGACGTCCGCTGGCAGCTGAGCCTGGCGAAGGCGGCGGGCGCGCCGGCCTTCGACGGCCGGGCCGCGTACGCGGCCGGGCACATCCCCGGCGCGGTCTTCGTCGACCTGGACCGGGAGCTGGCCGCCGCGCCCGGCGTGCACGGCCGCCATCCGCTGCCCGACCTCGCGGAGTTCGGTGCCGCGATGCGCCGCGCGGGCGTGTCGTCGGACCGGCCGGTCGTGGTGTACGACGGCGGGCAGGGCTGGGCCGCCGCGCGCGCGTGGTGGCTGCTGCGCTGGACGGGTCACCCGGACGTGCGGGTGCTCGACGGCGGGTTGCCGTCCTGGCGGGGTGAGCTGTCCACCGAGACGCCCGTCCCGGCCGAGGGCGACTACCGGCCCGCGCCGGCGGCCGCGGGGCTGCTGGACGCGGAGGCGGCCGCGGCCCTGGCCCGCGCGGGCGTGCTCCTGGACGCGCGCGCGGGGGAGCGGTACCGCGGTGAGGTGGAGCCGGTCGACCGGGTCGGCGGGCACATCCCGGGTGCGGTGTCGGCGCCCACGACGGAGAACGTGGGTCCCGACGGCCGCTTCCTGCCCGCGGCGGAACTCAAGGACCGCTTCAAGGCCCTGGGCGTCTCGGACGACACCGAGGTGGGTGTGTACTGCGGTTCGGGCGTCTCGGGAGCCCACGAGGTGCTCGCCCTGGCGGTGGCGGGTGTTCCGGCGGCCCTGTACGTGGGCTCCTGGTCGGAGTGGTCCTCCGACCCGTCCCGCCCGGTGGCGGTGGGCGCGGACCCGCAGTAGGGCAGCCGGCTGAGGGGGCACGCGCGCGCCCCCTCACCCGGTACGGAAACCTACTCCTGCTTCTTGCGGCGGGTACCGAACACGATCTCGTCCCAGCTCGGTACGGCGGCGCGGCGGCCGGGGCGGACGCCGTCGGCCTCGGCCTGCCGGTCGGTCGCGCCGACGAGCCGGTCGCGGTGACTGCCGACGGAGCGCGGCATGAGGACGTCCGCGTAGGCGGAACCGGCCGACGCGGCGGGCGCCGGGGGTTCCTCGGCGACGGGCTCGTCGTCGGTCTCCTCCACGGACTCCGCGGGGCTCTCCGGGACCACCAGGTCGCCCCGGAAGCTCGGCACGGCCTCCAGCAGGCTGGTCAGCGAGTCGCGTTCGGCCGTGCTCTCCTCGGCCGGCTCGGACGCCTGCGAGGGCAGGCTGAGCCGCTCCCGGTCGACCCGCTCGAGCGCGCGGTCCATCGACCGCTCGCGCGGCAGCCGGGCGATGCGCGGGACGAACGGGAAGCTCGGCTCGGGTACGGCGAGGTCGTCCGACTCGCCGATCAGCGAGCGCGCCTCGTCGTCCATGGCCTGGACGAGCCGCCGGGGCGGGTCGTACGTCCAGCTGGCCGAATGCGGTTCGCCCGCGACCCGGTAGACGAGCAGCACCTCCCAGGTGCCGTCGTCGCGGCGCCAGGAGTCCCACTGCACGGTGTCCTTCTCGGCGCCGCGCAGCAGCAGCCGCTCCTGGACGGTCTCGCCGAGCAGCGGGCCGGAGTTCTCACCGGGGCGGCGGACCGGGGTCTTGCGGGCCCGCTCCGCCATGAAGGCGCGCTCGGCCAGCACGGGGCCCTCGAAGCGCCGTACCCGGTCGACGGGGATGCCGGCGAGCTGCGCGACCTCCTCCGCGGTGGCACCGGCCCGTATCCGCGCCTGGATGTCACGCGGGCGCAGATGGCTCTCGACCTCGATCTCGATCTGCCCGAGGCGTGGCCGGTCGCCGCGCACGGCGGCGCGCAGCCGCTCGTCGATCGGAAGTGTGTACTCCGTGGAATCGGCAGCCTTCAGCACCAGCCGTGTGCCGTCATTCGAGACGGCCACGACACGCAGTTCGGGCATGGGGACCTCCCGGGTGGTGCCTGCCGACGTCACGTGCGTCGCTGCTTCCGCTAGTCGAGTGTGGCCTGCCCGGGTTCAGCCTGCCACAACCTTGCCGAGTTGCCCGGCGTGTCGGGCACGGGCCCGGGGCCGCCGTTATGGCACGGTTACCTGTTCGCAACGCTAAGTGACCAATCGCGGTCACCCTGTGCAACCAGCCTCCTCCCGGCGGTCCTGCAAGCCCGCGGGCACCCTGGTGGGAGGCCGGACCCAGGGCTCGCCACAGTACTCCATTCGGGCCAAGTGCGTGGATCGGCGCGCCGCCCAACTTCTCGCGAGGGCTGCGACTTGGCCGCGCGCAACCGCTTCACTCGATCTCGTACGTGGCGAACGTCACGCGCTTCCCCGGAAACGATTCCATGGTTTCGCCCGTGGCTCCGGGGGCAGTCAAGTGCCAGAGCCGCCGGGCCAGTTCGGCGCCTACGTGCCGAGTGCCCTGGGCACGTGGTTCGGTGCCTACGCGCCGAGCACCCTGCGCACGTAGTCGTTCTGGAAGAGCCGCTCCGGGTCGAGGCGGTCCCGCAGCGCGGTGAATTCGCCGAAGCGCGGGTACACCCGGGCGAGGTAATCCGCGTCCCGCGTGTGGACCTTGCCCCAGTGCGGGCGTCCCTCGTGCGCGGTGAGGACGCGCTCGGCGGCGGTGAAGTACGCCTGATAGGGCGTCCCCCGGAACATGTGCACGGCGATGTAGGCGCTGTCCCGGCCCGACGCGGTCGACAGGGTGATGTCGTCGGCCGGCGCGGTGCGCACCTCCACCGGGAAGCTCACCCGCAGGCCCGAGCGGTCGACCACGGCCTTCAGTTCGCGCAGCGTCTCGGTCAGCGCCGCGCGCGGGACGGCGTACTCCATCTCCACGAACCGGACCCGGCGCGGCGAGGTGAAGACCTTGTACGGGATGTCCGTGTACGTCCGCGCGGACAGCGCCCTGCTGGAGACCCGGGCGATCGCCGGGACGGTGGCGGGAGCGGCGCGGCCGGCCCACTGGGCCACCTGGAAGACGCCGTTGGAGAGGAACTCGTCCTCGAACCAGCCGGCCAGCCGGCCCACCGGCCGCTCGGGACCCGCGCTGCGGTTGTTGCGCTTGGTGTTGGTGCTGCCGGTGTGCGGGAACCAGTAGAACTCGAAGTGCTCGTTCTCGGCCCACAGCTGGTCGAACTCGGCGAGGACGCGCTCGAGGGGCATCGGTTCCTCGCGCGCGGTGAGCAGGAAGAGCGGTTCCACGGCGAAGGTGAGGGCGGTGACGATGCCGAGGGCGCCCAGGCCGACGCGGGCCGCCGCGAAGACGTCCGGGTTCTCCTGCTCGGAGCAGGTGAGCACCGAGCCGTCCGCCGTGACGAGTTCCAGTGCCTTGATCTGCGCGGCGATCGAGCCCGACTCGCGGCCCGTGCCGTGCGTGCCGGTGCTGGTGGCCCCGGAGACGGTCTGTTCCATGATGTCGCCCATGTTGGTGAGCGACAGGCCCTCGCGCGCGAGGGCGGCGTTGAGTCTCTTGAGCGGGGTGCCCGCCTCCACCGTGACGGTCATGGACGCACGGTCGATGTCACGTATGCCCGTCAACAGTTGAGGACGTATCAACACACCGTCGGTGGCGGCTATCGACGTGAAGGAGTGGCCGGTTCCCACCGCCTTCACCTTCAGGCCGTCCTCGCGGGCCCGGCGCACCGCCGCGGCCAGCTCCTCCACCGAGGCCGGTGCGACCTGCCGGGCGGGCCGGGCGGAGACGTTGCCGCCCCAGTTACGCCAGGTGCCGTTCTTCCCGCTCGTTGTGCTGACCAACGGTGCCTCCCCGACCCGAGGCCGGCCTGCGCAGCCGGCGGTACCCGAGGAAACCCACCACGACCGCGACGGCCCCGGACGCCACCGGGACCCCGTACCCGGCCCGCGCCCCGGCTGCGTCGATCACCCAGCCGGCCAGGGAGGAGCCGAGCGCGACACCGACCGCGAGACCGGTGCTCACCCAGGTCATGCCCTCGGTGAGCTGCGCGCGAGGTACGTGCTCTTCGATGAGGGACATCGTCGTGATCATCGTCGGTGCGATGGACAGCCCCGAAACGAACAGCGCCACGGCCAGAAGCGGCAGGTTTCCGACCAGTAGGAGGGGGATCATACTCACGGCCATGGCCGTGACGCCCAGCAGCCAGCGGCGTTCCGGCGCCCCGGTGAAGCGCAGCAGCCCGAAGACGGCGCCCGCCGTACCGGAACCGGCCGCGTACAGCGCCAGGACCAGGCTCGCCGCGGCCTTGTGGCCGCGCTCGTCGGCGAAGGCGACCGTGACCACGTCCACCGCTCCGAAGATCGTGCCGGTCGCCACGAAGGTCGCCACCAGTACCCGCAGCCCCGCCGAGCGCAGGGCGCTGCCGTCGGCGTGCCGCTCGCGCGGATGCGGCTCGGGCTCGGTGGCGCGCTGGGCGGTGAGCCAGAAGACGCCGGCCGCCAGGAAACAGGCGGCCAGCAGGGGGCCCGCCTCCGGGAACCACGCCGTGCACAGGCCGATGGAGAGGATCGGCCCGACGACGAAGCAGATCTCGTCCACGACCGACTCGAACGAGTAGGCGGTGTGCAGCTTCGGGGTGCCCCGGTACAGCGCCGCCCACCGGGCCCGGATCATCGCGCCCAGGCTGGGCACCGAGCCGATCCCGGCGGCGCACACGAACAGCACCCAGTCCGGCCACCGCAGGTGCGCGGCGAGCAGCAGCCCGGCCGCCGCGGCCAGCGCCACCAGGGTCGCGGGGCGCAGCACCCGGCGCTGCCCGTGCCGGTCCACCAGCCGCGAGATCCGCGGCCCCAGCGCGGCGGCGGAGAGCGCGATGGTGGCCGACAGCGCGCCCGCGAGGCCGTAGCGCCCGGTGAGCTGGGAGACCATCGTGACCACGCCGATGCCCATCATCGACAGCGGCATCCGGCCGAGGAATCCCGCGGCGGAGAAGGCCTTGGTGCCGGGCTCGGCGAACAGGGCTCTGTAGGGGCTGGGCACGTGGTCTCCGGAGCGGCTCGGTAAGGCGCCATGACGGCTGATACAGCTTACAAGTTAGGTTCTCCTAATCGCACCGTGCGTCAGGCCCGGGGAAAGCGGATCAAAACACCCGCAACACGACTCTACGTCCCGCTGTTTCCCCGCCGCCGGTGCCGGGTGGCAGGATCGAGACATGCCAGACGCGCTCGATGCCAGCCCCTACGACGCCCTGCTCCTGCTCTCCTTCGGCGGCCCCGAAGGCCCGGACGACGTGGTCCCCTTCCTGGAGAACGTCACGCGCGGGCGCGGCATCCCGAAGGAACGCCTCAAGGAAGTCGGACAGCACTACTTCCTCTTCGGCGGGGTCAGCCCCATCAACGACCAGAACCGCGCCCTGCTGGACGCCCTGCGCAAGGACTTCGCCGATCACGGCCTGGACCTGCCGGTGTACTGGGGGAACCGCAACTGGGCGCCCTATCTGACGGACACCCTGCGCGAGCTGGCCGCCGACGGCCGCCGCCGCGTCCTGGTCCTCGCCACCAGCGCCTACGCCTCCTACTCCGGCTGCCGCCAGTACCGTGAGAATCTGGCCGACGCACTGGCCACCCTGGAGGCCGAGGGTGTTCCGCTGCCGGCGGTCGACAAGCTGCGGCACTACTTCAATCACCCCGGTTTCGTCGAGCCCATGACCGACGGCGTGCTGCGCTCCCTCGCCGACCTCCCCGAGGACGTCCGCGCGGGCGCCCACATCGCCTTCACCACCCACTCCGTGCCGACCGCCGCCGCCGACACCTCCGGTCCGGCCGAGGCCCACGGCGAGGGCGGAGCCTACGTCGCGCAGCACCTGGACGTGGCCCGGCTGATCGCCGAAGCCGTCCGCGAGCGCACCGGCGTCGACCACCCCTGGCGGCTCGTCTACCAGTCCCGCTCCGGCGCCCCGCACATCCCGTGGCTGGAACCCGACATCTGCGACCACCTGGAGGAGCGGCACGCGGCGGGCGTCCCCGCCGTCGTCATGGCCCCCATCGGCTTCGTCTCCGACCACATGGAGGTCCTCTACGACCTCGACACCGAGGCGACGGCCAAGGCCGAGGAGCTGGGCCTGCCGGTGCGCCGCTCGGCCACCGTGGGCGCCGACCCGCGGTTCGCGGCGGCCGTCCGCGAGCTGGTCCTGGAACGGGCCACCGTGGAACGCGGCGGCCGGGTCACCCCCTGCGCCCTGGGTGCCCTCGGCCCGAGCCACCACGTGTGCCCGGCCGGCTGCTGCCCGGCCCGCGCCCCCCGACCGGCCGCCGCGGGCGCCGACAGCCCCTACGCGTGAGGAGACCCGTGACCGACGCCCTGCACCGGGACCTGCTCGCCCTCGCCCAGGAGGCCGCCCGCCGCGCCGGCGAACTGCTGCGCGACGGCCGCCCCGCCGACCTGGCCGTGGCCAGGACCAAGTCCAGCCCCATCGACGTCGTCACCGAGATGGACATCGCGGCGGAGAAACTGATCACCGATCTGATCTCCGGGCGGCGCCCCGACGACGGCTTCCTCGGCGAGGAGGGCGCCTCCGCCGAGGGCACGAGCGGCATCCGCTGGGTGATCGACCCCCTCGACGGCACCGTCAACTACCTGTACGGACTGCCGACCTGGGCGGTGTCCGTCGCGGCCGAGCAGGACGGCGAGACCGTCGCCGGGGTCGTGGCGGCGCCGATGCGCGGCGAGACGTACCACGCCGTGCGCGGCGGCGGCGCGTGGGCCACCGGCGCGTGGCAGGGCGAGCGGGCGCTCGCCTGCCGCCCCGCACCCCCGCTGGACCAGGCACTGGTCTCCACCGGCTTCAACTACGTCACCGAGGTCCGCGCCCACCAGGCCGAGGTGGCCGGCCGGCTGATCCCGCTGGTGCGGGACATCCGGCGCAGCGGCTCGGCGGCGGTCGACCTGTGCGACGTGGCCTGCGGCCGGCTCGACGGGTACTACGAACGCGGACTCCACCCGTGGGACGTCGCGGCGGGGGACCTGATCGCCCGGGAGGCGGGCGCCCTGACCGGTGGCCGCCCCGGAGAGCGCCCCTCACGTGACCTGACGGTGGCGGGCGCGCCAGGGGTCTTCGAGCCCCTCCAGCGGCTGCTGGAGGACTTCGGCGCCTGGCACGACTGACGCCCGGCCCGGAAGGGCCCGGGGAAAGCGAGGGCCCCCGGCGCTGGATTCGCCGGGGGCCCCGCTGTCGCACTCTCGAGCAGGTCAGACGCGTGACGCGCCGACCTCCACGCCGTGTTCGGCGGCGAGGCGTCGCAGGTCGTCCAGCTCTGCCTGCTCCACCTCGACCAGGAAGTCGTCGCCCTCGTCACGAGCCCGCGACAGATCGGACTCCGTCGCCCTTATGCGCTGGAGAAGTCCCGCGGTGAAAGCGTCCATGCTGCGCCCCCTCGTCATGGGTCGTGGGTCGGTGGCACGGGGGTGTGCCGGGTGTGGAAGGGGTGATCACGTCTCTCGCAGGTGCCCAGCGCTGCCCGGCCGGGCGGCGACGGTGCCGGACACCCACGCCCACTCTGCGAAGCGGACCGAGAAGTACCACATGGTGCTGCGGCACATGCAGAGCGTGATCGCGGGGTGTAAAGCCGTCCTCCCCCCACGCCGTTCCCCGGAAACCTCGGACGGAGCAGAAAGTCTCGCGTTTCTCCGCCGGCACCCGGATTCCTGCGGTCCGGACCTCGTCTTACAGCCGACTTACGGCCGAAAAGGGCAGGATGGGGGCCACATTCCACGAACACTCCTGCCCGCGGGGCGCCCACGGCGCGCCGCGCGGGTGGACACAGGAAGGACAAGCGACGTGCGCGTACTCGTCGTCGAGGACGAGCAGCTGCTCGCCGATGCGGTGGCCACCGGACTGCGCCGGGAGGCCATGGCCGTCGACGTCGTGTACGACGGTGCGGCCGCCCTGGAACGCATCGGCGTGAACGACTACGACGTGGTCGTGCTCGACCGCGACCTCCCGCTCGTGCACGGCGACGACGTCTGCCGCAAGATCGTCGAGCTGGGCATGCCCACGCGCGTGCTCATGCTCACCGCCTCCGGTGACGTCAGCGACCGGGTCGAGGGTCTGGAGATCGGCGCCGACGACTATCTGCCCAAGCCGTTCGCGTTCAGCGAGCTGATCGCGCGCGTGCGTGCCCTCGGCCGCCGGACCAGCGTGCCGCTGCCCCCGGTCCTGGAGCGGGCCGGCATCAAGCTCGACCCCAACCGCCGCGAGGTCTTCCGCGACGGCAGGGAGATCCAGCTCGCGCCCAAGGAGTTCGCGGTCCTGGAGGTGCTGATGCGCAGCGAGGGCGCGGTGGTCTCCGCGGAGCAGCTGCTGGAGAAGGCGTGGGACGAGAACACCGATCCGTTCACCAACGTGGTGCGCGTGACGGTCATGACCCTGCGCCGCAAACTGGGCGAGCCGCCCGTCATCGTCACGGTCCCCGGCTCCGGCTACCGGATCTGACCGGCCGTGGCCGCCTCCCCCGCGCCCCCGCAGGCGCCGCCGAAACCCACCTGGGACCCCAGCAGGGCACAGCCCCCCTTCCCGTGGCTGCGCCCGACCATCCGCATACGGCTCACACTGCTGTACGGCGGCATGTTCCTGATCGCCGGCATCCTGCTGCTGTCGATCATCTATCTGCTGGCCGCCCAGGCGATCAGCACCGGGAACCAGCCGCTTTTCAAGATCGTCAGCTTCCAGAAGCTCCAGGTCTCCAGCGACAACTGCCCCGCGATCAACACCACGAGCCTGCCCCTGGAGGACTTCAAGGACGCGATCAGCCGGTGTGTGGGCCACCAGCGCCAGGAGGCCCTGGACAACCTGCTCAGCCGCTCGCTGCTGGCCCTGCTCGGGCTCGCCGTGATCGCCTTCGCGTTCGGTTACGCGATGGCCGGCCGCGTGCTCTCCCCGCTCGGCCGGATCACCCGTACCGCCCGGCAGGTGGCCGGTTCGGACCTGTCCCGCCGGATCGAGCTGGACGGCCCGGACGACGAGCTGAAGGAGCTGGCCGACACCTTCGACGACATGCTGGAACGGCTGCAACGGGCCTTCACCGCCCAGCAGCGCTTCGTCGGCAACGCCTCGCACGAACTGCGCACCCCGCTGGCGATCAACCGCACGCTCCTGGAGGTGCATCTGTCGGATCCGGACGCGCCCGTCGAGCTCCAGCAGCTCGGCAGGACCCTGCTCGCCACCAACGAGCGCAGCGAGCAGCTGGTCGAGGGACTGCTGCTGCTCGCCCGCAGCGACAACCAGATCGTCGAGCGCAAGCCCGTCGACCTGGCCGAGGTCGCGACGCAGGCCGTCGATCAGGTGCATGCCGAGGCGGAGGCCAAGGGGGTCGAGATCCGCGGTGAGCGCAAACCGGCCGTCGTGCGGGGCAACGGCGTGCTGCTGGAGCGGATCGCCCTGAATCTCGTGCAGAATGCGGTGCGCTACAACGTGGCCGAGCACGGCTGGGTCGAGGTGCATACCGAGGTCGAGCACGGGCAGGCTGTGCTCACCGTCTCCAACACCGGCCCGGTGGTGCCCGCGTACGAGATCGACAACCTCTTCGAGCCCTTCCGGCGGCTGCGCACGGAGCGCACGGGCAGCGACAAGGGCGTGGGTCTCGGTCTGTCGATCGTCCGGTCGGTGACCCGCGCGCACGGCGGGCACATCCTGGCAAGGCCCCGGGAAGGCGGTGGCCTGGTGATGCGTGTCGCCCTGCCGGTGTGACGGGCGACCGACACGCGCGGAGGTTGTTCGCTTCGCGCGGAATTTTCCGACCACCGCGCAGGGTTCTCCTTGTGTGTTCGATCACATGGACGAAATTCCGTTCATGTACGCAGAGTGATCATGGCCGTAGGTGGAAAGCCGGGAACGTCCTGGTTTTCAGGGCACTTGATCACGGGAAGTACACGGTGAGGCGCCTTTGAGGTGCGGCATCCGAACCGTGTACGGTCCTCACCGCCATCCAAGCCGATCACGCTCGACGGGTCGGATCGGGTGTCGATTGAGTAACAGACCTTGATGTGAGGCAAAATCTCCGCCTCAGGTCGGGCACAAGTCCGGCCTCTCACGCGTTACGTGCGCTGGAGACACCGCAGACCACCCAGAGGGGGAGAGCGATATGGCAACCGATTACGACACTCCACGCAAGACCGACGACGACGTCGACTCGGACAGCCTTGAAGAGCTGAAGGCCAGGCGGAACGACAAGTCCACCTCGTCGGTGGACGTCGACGAGTTCGAGGCCGCCGAGGGCCTCGAACTGCCCGGAGCGGACCTCTCGAACGAGGAGCTGGCCGTCCGGGTGCTGCCCAAGCAGCAGGACGAGTTCACCTGCATGAGCTGCTTCCTGGTGCACCACCGCAGCCAGCTGGCCCGGGAGAAGAACGGTCAGCCGATCTGCCGCGACTGCGACTGAGGACGGGTCGGCCGTGTCTGGCTCGACCCCTCCGCGGAAGCGCCGCTTCTCCTTCCGGAAAGCGGACCAAGGGCCGTCCGACGGCTCGCACGGCGCGCGTGACGACGAGCGGGGCTCACCCGGGGCGGGGGCCTCGCCCGGACCGGTGGCCGACAGGGACGACCTGCCGGTGCCGGTGCGGGAGCCCACGCCCGTCGCACGGCACCGGGCCGTGGTCGCGCGCCGCAGGGCCCGGGACCTCGCCCGGGAAGGGGCCCGCAAGGGCGGCGGCCACGCCCGCGCGGGGCTGGCGTACGTCGCGGACCGCATCATCGACATCGCGCCCCGGGTGCCCGTACGCGACCTCACGACCCTGCGCAGGCAGTTCCCCGGACTCGGGCCCGAGGAGCTGGCCGACAAGCTGGTCGCGGGCGCGGCGGCCGGCACCTCGACGGTCGGAGCCGGGATCGGAGCGGCGGCGATGCTGCCCGTGCCGCCGGCGATGCCGACCGAACTCGCCGCGGAGATCACCGGGGTCGCCGCGATCGAGCTGAAACTCATCGCCGAACTGCACGAGGTCTACGGCGTCCGTGCGCCGGGCGGGCTCAGAGCCCGCAGCACCGCGTATCTGTCCTCCTGGTCGGGGGAGCGCGGCATCGACGTGACGAAACCGTCGACGTACGACACGGCCCTCGGCGGCCGGATGAAACGCGAACTGCGCCGGCAGATCATGAAGCGGATGGTCCGCAACCTGCCCAACCTGACGCCGTTCATGGTGGGAGCCGCGGTCGGAGCGGTCATGAACCGCCGGGACACCAGAAAGCTCGCGGCCCGGATCCGGGCCGACCTGCGCCGCATCCAGGTGCCCTGGGACGAGCTGGCGGAGCTGCCGCCGCTGGAGAAGCCGGCGGATCCGCTGTCGCTGCGCGAGCTTCCCGAGGGGCTGTAGGAGCCACGGTCAGGGCGCCCCCGGCGGCTGGGCCCGAGGCGGACCGGACCTCTCGGACGCGCCCCGTACCGCCTCAGGCGTTCGCCGTGCGGGCCGCCTCGATCGCCGCCGCCAGCTTCTCCGGCTCACGCGTCGACAGGTACAGGTACGGCGTCGGGTCCTGCGGATCCGTGACCTCCACGCGCAACGCCGTCGGGATGTACGCGCGCAGCAGCAGGAAGGCGCGGGTGTCGGCCTTGTACGTACGCCAGGCGCGCGCCTCCTCCGCGTCCAGCACCTGCGCCGAGCCCAGCGCCGACACCGGGATCCTCGCCTCGCCCGCGACCAGGGAGTCGCCCACGACCCGGATGCGCGGCGAGCCGTAGGCGCTGGCCACCACCGCCGCGGCGGCCGTCCCGCCGACCAGCCCGCCGAGCAGCGGCAGAGTGCCGAAGGGGAGCAGGATCAGGGCGAAGGAGACGCCGACCAGGAAGCTGATCAGCCACCACGAACGGGGGGCGGTGAGGCGTTCTTCGTAGGGGGTGGCGGAGAGCTGCATGAGGCCAAGCTTGGCACGGGATCCGCACAGGCCCGACGCACGGGTAAGGTCTGCGGCTGTGAGTGGTAGTTCCGCAGCTCTTCAGCCTCCCGCCGACGCGGTGAAACCGGTACGGCACCCCGACGCGCCCGCGCCCGGGGAGCTTCTCGGCGCCCATTACGAACACTGCTTCGGCTGTGGTCCCGGGCAGCCGCACGGACTGCACCTGGAGGCCCGCGCCGGCGAGGGCGTCACGCTGACCGCCGAGTTCACCGTCCAGCCCGCCCATCAGGGCGCCCCCGGCCTCGCGCACGGCGGAGTGCTGGCCACGGCCCTGGACGAGACCCTCGGTTCGCTGAACTGGCTGCTGCGCACCATCGCCGTGACGGGACGGCTGGAGACGGACTTCGTCCGGCCCGTCCCGGTCGGCACCACGCTGCACCTGGAGGCCGAGGTGACCGCCGTCGCCGGGCGGAAGATCTACTGCACCGCCACCGGACGCATCGGCGGCCCCGACGGACCGGTCGCCGTCCGCGCCGACGCCCTCTTCGTGGAGGTCAAGGTCGACCACTTCATCGACCACGGCCGCGGCGAGGAGATCCGGGCGGCCATGGAGGACCCCGATCAGATCCGCCGTACCCGTGCCTTCGAGGTGAACCCGTGACCGCGGCGGGCCCGGCCGGCCGCGGCCCCCTTGATGTGCAGATCCGGCGCGTCGATCCGGACGTGCCGCTTCCGGCGTACGAGCATCCCGGGGACGCCGGAGCCGACCTGCGTACCACCGAGGCATGCGTGCTCGGCCCCGGCGAACGGGCCGTCCTGCCCACGGGGGTGTCGATCGCTCTGCCCGAGGGGTACGCGGCCTTCGTGCATCCGCGTTCCGGCCTCGCCGCCCGCTGCGGTGTCGCCCTCGTGAATGCCCCGGGGACGGTCGATGCCGGGTACCGTGGAGAGATCAAGGTGATCGTGGTGAATCTCGACCCGCGCGAGAGCGTGCGGTTCGAGCGCTTCGACCGGATTGCCCAACTGGTCGTCCAGCAGGTCGAGAGGGTCCGCTTCCAGGAGGTCGCGGAACTTCCCGGCTCGGCGCGGGCCGAAGGGGGCTTCGGGTCCACCGGTGGCCATGCCGCGGTGGGCGGCGAGAGCGGCGCAAGCGGTCAGGCCGCCGAAGGCGGTCCGACGGGTGGGAATCGATACGCTTCGGTCGTATCCGACCGGGAAGGACAGTGACGTGTTCGGACGTCGCAAGACGAAGGGTGCCGCCGAGGAAGCGGCCGGCGAGGCCGAGCAGGTCGTCGACAGCGTCGACACCGAGGCGGACGTAGAGGAGGCCGAGCGCGAGCGAGAGCGCGTCCGGCTGGAGCCCGGGCCCCGGCCCGACGGGCCCTGGGACAGCAGCGAGGTGCGGGACCCGGCCGAGGGCCGCGTCGACCTCGGCGGTCTGTTCGTACCGGGCGTCGACGGCATGGAGCTGCGGGTCGAGGTCGCCGGTGACGCGATCGTCGCCGCGACCGTCGTGCTGCGCGACAGCGCCATCCAGCTCCAGGCGTTCGCCGCGCCCAAGCGCGAGGGCATCTGGGGCGAGGTCCGCGAGGAGATCGGCAGCGGCATCACCCAGCAGGGTGGCATCGTCGACGAGGTCGAGGGCCCGCTCGGCTGGGAGCTGCGCGCCCAGGTGCCGGTGCAGCTGCCCGACGGCACCGGCGGCTTCCAGGTCGTCCGGTTCGTCGGTGTGGACGGCCCGCGCTGGTTCCTGCGCGGTGTGATCTCCGGCCAGGGCGCCGTGCAGCCGCAGGCCGCCGGGCTGCTGGAGCAGATCTTCCGCGACACGGTCGTGGTCCGCGGCGAGGGCCCGATGGCCCCGCGCGACCCCATCGTCCTGAAGCTGCCCAACGACGCCCAGATGGTCCCCGAGGGCGTCCAGCAGGAGGACGAGGGCTCACGCTTCGGCGGCGGTATGGGACAGCTCCAGCGCGGACCGGAGATCACCGAGGTCCGCTAGCCGCTCCACGCCTTTGCCGTGACACCGGGCCGTACCCCCGCGGGGGTACGGCCCGGTGTGCGTGGTGCGCCGCGGCGTGCTCGTCAGGGTTGCGTCAAAGTTGCCCGTCGCCCCCGATTCCGTCCGGTCGGCCGGGAGTCCGGGCCATAGGGTCGACGCTGCGTAGGCAACGGGCACGGGAAGACAATGAGGCCATGGCACGCGGCAAGCTACGGATCTACCTGGGCGCGGCACCCGGCGTGGGCAAGACCTACGCGATGCTCGCCGAGGCGCACCGCCGGATCGAGCGGGGCACCGACTGCGTCGTCGCGTTCGTCGAGCACCACGGCCGGCCGCGCACCGAGATGATGCTGCACGGCCTGGAAGTGGTGCCGCCGCGGCAGCTGGACCACCGGGGTGCCACCTTCGGCGAGATGGACGTCGAGGCCGTGCTGCGCCGCCGGCCCGCCGTCGCCCTCGTCGACGAACTCGCCCACACCAACGTCCCGGGTTCGCGCAACGCCGAGCGCCGCCAGGACGTGGAGGAACTGCTCGCCGCCGGCATCGACGTCGTCTCCACCGTCAACATCCAGCACCTGGAGTCACTCGGCGACGTCGTGGAGTCGATCACCGGGGTACGGCAGCGCGAGACCGTCCCCGACGAGGTGGTACGCCGGGCCGACCAGATCGAGCTGGTCGACATGTCCCCGCAGGCCCTGCGCCGCCGCATGGCCCACGGCAACATCCACCAGCCGGACAAGGTCGACGCGGCCCTCTCCAACTACTTCCGCCCCGGCAACCTCACCGCCCTGCGCGAGCTGGCGCTGCTGTGGGTGGCCGACCGGGTCGACGAGCACCTCACCGCCTACCGCAGCGAGCACCGGGTGTCGACGATATGGGGCTCGCGGGAGCGGATCGTGGTGGGCCTGACCGGCGGCCCCGAGGGGCGCACCCTCATCCGCCGGGCGGTCCGGCTCGCCGAGAAGGGCGCCGGCGGCGAGGTCCTCGCCGTCTGCATCACCCGCAGCGACGGCCTGACCTCCGCCTCTCCGACGGAGCTGGCCGTCCAGCGCACCCTCGTGGAGGACCTGGGCGGCACCTTCCACCACGTGGCCGGCGATGACATACCGGCCGCCCTGCTCGACTTCGCGCGCGGGGTGAACGCCACCCAGATCGTGCTGGGCTCCTCGCGCCGCAAGCCCTGGCAGTACGTCTTCGGACCCGGTGTCGGCGCGACGGTCGCCCGGGACTCCGGCTCCGACCTGGACGTGCACATCGTCACCCACGAGGAGGTCGCCAAGGGCCGTGGGCTGCCCGTCGCGCGCGGCGGGCGACTCGGGCGCACCCGGGTCGTGCGGGGCTGGGCCGTCGCCCTGGCCGGCCCGGTCGTCCTCGCGGTGCTGCTGAACACCGTCGGCCTCGGCCTCGCCAACGACATGCTGCTGTTCCTGGCCGTCACCGTCGCCGCGGCCCTGCTCGGCGGCCTGCTGCCCGCCCTCGCCTCGGCGGCCCTCGGTTCGCTGCTGCTGAACTACTTCTACACCCCGCCGCTGCACCGGCTGACCGTCGCCGACCCCAGGAACATCGTCGCCATCGCGATCTTCTTCGGGGTCGGCATGTCGGTCGCCTCGGTGGTCGACCTCGCCGCCCGGCGCACCCACCAGGCCGCCCGGCTGCGCGCCGAGGCGGAGATCCTCTCCTTCCTCGCCGGGAACGTGCTGCGCGGCGAGACCGGCCTGGAGGAGCTGCTGGAGCGGGTCCGCGAGACCTTCGCCATGGAGTCGGCCGCACTGCTGGAACGGGAGAGCGACGTCGCGCCCTGGACCTGTGCGGGGCGCGCCGGCTTCGGGCCCCCGCTGGAGCGCCCGGAGGACGCCGACGTCGACATGCCCGTCGGCGGCCACATGGCGCTCGCCCTCACCGGCCGGGTGCTGCCCGCCGAGGACCGCCGGGTGCTCGCCGCCTTCGCCGCCCAGGCAGCCGTCGTGCTGGACCGCAGGCGTCTGCGGGAGGAGGCCGACCGGGCCCGCGCGCTCGCCGAGGGCAACCGCATCCGCACCGCCCTGCTGGCCGCCGTCAGCCACGACCTGCGCACTCCGCTGGCCGGCATCAAGGCCGCCGTGTCCTCCCTGCGCTCGGCCGACGTGGCCTGGTCCGAGGAGGACGAGGCGGAACTGCTGGCGGGCATCGAGGAGGGCGCGGACCGCCTCGACCACCTCGTCGGCAACCTGCTCGACATGTCCCGCCTCCAGACCGGTACGGTCACCCCGCTGATCCGGGAGATCGACGTCGACGAGGTCGTACCGATGGCGCTCGGGGGCGTACCCGAGGACAGCGTCGGACTGGACGTGCCCGAGACGCTGCCCATGGTCGCCGTCGACCCCGGGCTGCTGGAGCGGTCGGTGGCCAACCTGGTGGAGAACGCCGTCAAGTACAGCCCGCGCGGGCGGCGCGTCCTGGTCGCCGCCAGTGCCCTCGCCGACCGCGTGGAGGTACGGGTGGTGGACTGCGGGCCGGGCGTGCCGGACGAGGCCAAGGACCGTATCTTCGAGCCGTTCCAGCGCTACGGTGACGCCCCGCGCGGCGCCGGCGTCGGACTCGGCCTCGCCGTCGCCCGAGGCTTCGCCGAGGCCATGGGCGGCACCCTCGACGCCGAGGACACGCCGGGCGGCGGGCTCACCATGGTGCTGACCCTGCGCGCGGCGGGACCGCGTTCCGGTGCCTGCGACGGCGGCGCGGGGACGGCGGACGGCGGGGAGCCCGGCACCGAGGCAGGCGCGGGCACGGACATCGCACAACCGGAAAGGCAGGTCCTATGACGACCCGGGTGCTCGTGGTCGACGACGAGCCGCAGATCGTGCGGGCCCTCGTGATCAACCTCAAGGCGCGCGGGTACGAGGCCGACGCCGCCTCCGACGGCGGGACCGCCCTCGAACTCGCCGCCTCCCGCCACCCCGACGTCGTCGTCCTCGACCTCGGCCTGCCCGACATGGACGGCGTCGAGGTGATCAGGGGCCTGCGCGGCTGGACCCGCGTACCGATCCTGGTGCTCTCCGCGCGGCACTCCTCCGACGAGAAGGTGGAGGCGCTGGACGCCGGCGCCGACGACTACGTCACCAAGCCCTTCGGCATGGACGAGCTGCTGGCCCGGCTGCGCGCCGCCGTCCGCCGGGCCGAGCCGGCCGGGCCCGGCGGGGACGACCTGACGACCGTGGAGACCGAGGGGTTCACCGTCGACCTGGCCGCCAAGAAGGTGCACCGCGGCGGCAGGGACGTGCGGCTCACCCCCACCGAGTGGCACCTGCTGGAGGTGCTGGTCCGCAACACCGGCCGCCTGGTCGGCCAGAAGCAGCTGCTCCAGGAGGTGTGGGGGCCGTCGTACGGCACCGAGACCAACTACCTGCGGGTGTACATGGCCCAGCTGCGCAGGAAGCTGGAGGCGGACCCCTCGCACCCGAAGCACTTCATCACCGAGCCGGGCATGGGTTACCGGTTCGAGAAGTGAGGCGGCGGTCGTTCGCCGCGGCGGCCGTGGGGAAGTGAGCTGCGCCGCGGTCCTGTCCGTGCACCCCGGTACGCTTCAGGTATGAGTGCTGTTCCTCGTTCCGAAAAGCCGGCCGGCCGGTTCCGGCGCATGCTCGACCGGCTCTCCTCGTCGCAGGAGGACCTGGAGTCCGAGGAGCTGCGCGAGGACGCCGAGACGGCGGGGTGCACGAAGATCGACGACTGCCGCGACCGGCAGATCGTCACGGTAACTGGTACCTTGCGCACGGTCACCCTGCGCCCGCGCGCCGGCGTCCCGGCCCTGGAGGCCGAGCTGTTCGACGGCTCCGCCGCGCTGGACGTGGTGTGGCTCGGCAGGCGTTCCATCGTGGGCATAGAACCGGGGCGCAAGCTGATCGCATCGGGCCGGATCTCGATGAGCCGGGGCCGCCGGGTGCTGTTCAACCCGAAATACGAACTGCGACCCCTCGGACGGGAGTAGCCGGTGACGTCCCTCGACAAGCCGACCGAAGACACCGACCAGCCCCCGTCGGGCGTGACCGAGCCAGGTGGCCCCCGACCGGACGACGCCCGCGCGGTGACGGAGGCCGCGCTGTTCGAGGCGTTCGGCGGTGTCCGTGGCATGGTCGAAACGGTCGTGCCGGGCCTGCTCTTCGTCACGATCTTCACGATCAACAAGGACCTGCACCTCTCGGCGATCGCCGCGCTGGTCGTGTCGCTGGTGCTGGTCGTGGTCCGGCTGGCCATGAAGGACACCGTCAAGCACGCCTTCAGCGGTGTCTTCGGCGTGGCCTTCGGCGTCGTGTTCGCGATGTTCACGGGCAACGCCAAGGATTTCTACCTCCCCGGCATGATCTACACACTGGGCCTGGCGGTGGCGTACATCGTCACGACCCTCGCCGGTGTGCCCCTGATCGGCCTGATCCTCGGCCCGGTGTTCAAGGAGAACCTCTCCTGGCGCACCCGTAACCCGGGCCGAAAAAAGGCGTACGCCAAGGCCAGTTGGGCCTGGGGCCTGATCCTGCTCGCCAAGTGCGCGATCCTCTTCCCGCTGTACTGGTGGGCCGACACCACCCAGCTCGGCTGGATCCTCATCGCCCTGAAGATCCCGCCGTTCCTGCTGGCGGTCTGGCTGACCTGGGTCTTCCTCGCCAAGGCGCCGGCTCCCATCGACGTCTTCGCGGAGATGGAGGCCGAGGAGAAGGCCGAGAAGGCGGCGAAGGAGCGCGCGGCCGCCCTGGCCGCGGAGAGCGGCGAGCCGACGGGTGGACGGCACCGCCGGGAGGCGTGAGCGAGGTCCTACGACGGCGAAGGGCGCCCCTGGCCATCCAGGAGCGCCCTTCGCCGTACCACCGCTGCGTGCGTGCGGCCTGCGCCCGCTGGCGGGGCGACCAGCGCCTGCGGCCGGCTGCCTGCTGCGGGGTGGTACCGCCGCGGGTGGCCGGGCACTGCCGCCGCTGCCTGCCGTCTGCTGCCGGGCCCGGCCGCCGGCTGTGGCTGGTCGCCTGCGTCTGCGTCTGTTGCCGGGGCGACCAGCGCCTGTGGCCGGCTGTTGTCTGCCGGGCGGTACGGCCGCCGGTCGGCCGGGCGCCTGCTGCCGCTGGCCTGCCACCGGGCCGACCACCACCTGTGGCCGGTCGCCTACGACAGCTGCCTGCCGCCTGCTGCGGACGTACCGCCGCCGACCGTACCCGCCGCCTACGCCCCGCCGCCTGCCGCGGGCCGTACGCCGCCTGTGCCGTACCGCCAGCTGACGGACAGGCGCTGGTGGCCGGGCCGCCTGCCGCGGGAGACGGTCAGGCCTCTTCCCGGCGTACCGACAGCAGCTCCTCCAGCTGCTCCTCCCGGGCCTGTGCGGCCACGAAGAGGAGTTCGTCGCCCGCTTCCAGGGAGTCCTCCCCGGACGGGGTCAGCACGCGGGTGCCGCGGATGATCGTGACCAGGGAGGTGTCCTGCGGCCACTCCACGTCGCCGACCTGGGTGCCGGCCAGGGCCGACTCCTCCGGCAGGGTCAGCTCCACCAGGTTCGCGTCACCGTGGCTGAAGCGGAGCAGGCGGACCAGGTCGCCGACGCTCACCGCCTCCTCGACCAGGGCGGACATCAGGCGCGGGGTGGAGACGGCGACGTCGACGCCCCAGGCCTCGTTGAACAGCCACTCGTTCTTGGGGTTGTTCACGCGGGCCACGACGCGCGGAACGCCGTACTCCGTCTTGGCGAGCAGCGAGACGACCAGGTTCACCTTGTCGTCGCCGGTCGCGGCGATCACGACGTTGCAGCGCTGCAACGCCGCCTCGTCCAGGGAGGTGATCTCGCAGGCGTCGGCGAGCAGCCACTCCGCCTGCGGGACGCGCTCGACCGAGATGGCGGTCGGCGCCTTGTCGATCAGCAGGACTTCGTGGCCGTTCTCGAGCAGTTCGCCCGCGATCGAGCGGCCGACGGCGCCGGCCCCGGCAATGGCGACCCTCATCAGTGACCGCTCTCCTCTTCCGGGCCACCGGCGAACGCCGCCTCGACCTTCTCCACGTCGTCCGTCCGCATCATCACGTGCACGAGGTCGCCCTCCTGGAGCACCGTCTGCGAGGTGGGCAGGATCGCCTCGCCGAGCCGGGTCAGGAACGCCACCCGCACGCCCGTCTCGTCCTGGAGCCTGCTGATCTTGTGACCGACCCACTTCGGGGAGGCGTGCACCTCGGCGAGCTGCACCCCGCCGGTGGGGTCGCGCCACAGCGGCTCGGCCCCGGAGGGCAGCAGGCGGCGCAGCATCTGGTCCGCGGTCCAGCGGACCGTGGCCACGGTGGGGATGCCCAGGCGCTGGTAGACCTCGGCGCGACGGGGGTCGTAGATGCGGGCGGCGACGTTCTGCACGCCGAACATCTCACGGGCCACGCGCGCGGAGATGATGTTGGAGTTGTCACCGCTGGAGACGGCGGCGAAGGCACCGGCTTCCTCGATGCCCGCCTCGCGCAGGGTGTCCTGGTCGAAGCCGACGCCGGTGACCCGGCGGCCGCCGAATCCCGGGCCCAGCCGGCGGAAGGCGGTGGGATCCTGGTCGATCACTGCGACCGTGTGTCCCTGTTGCTCCAGGGTCTGGGCGAGAGCGGAACCCACTCTCCCGCAGCCCATGATGACGATGTGCACGACCGTCCTTCCGGTGTCCAAAGTTGCTGCTGAGCATCAGGGTCTCAGACCGACGCCCAAAGCTACACACGGGCGCTGCCCGGGCGGCACCCCTGTGCCGGGACCGGGGGAAGTCGCCGGCGAGTGATGCTGCGCACGCTGCACAGGGTGAGGATTCCGAGGGCGGCGAGGGCGAGCGCCGCCCCGATCAGCTCCGCGGTCGCGGGCATGGCACCTCCGGAGTGCGATGACTGGCGGGGTTTGCCATCTAGGCACGCAGGGCACCCGGACTACGGAATCCGCAGTTCCGTGCGCCCCCGAATTCACTCGTGAGGCATATCGAGCATGCCGGGTGGGCGGGTGCCAGTTCGAAGGCTTACGATCCTCTCTCGTGTCCAAACTGACCGACGTGCCCAAACGGATCCTGATCGGGCGCGCACTGCGCAGTGACCGGCTGGGCGAGACGCTCCTGCCGAAGCGCATCGCACTCCCCGTCTTCGCCTCCGACCCGCTGTCCTCCGTCGCCTACGCGCCGGGGGAGGTCCTGCTGGTCCTGTCCATCGCGGGCGTGTCGGCGTACCACTTCAGCCCCTGGATCGCCGTCGCGGTCGTGGTGCTGATGTTCACCGTGGTCGCCTCCTACCGGCAGAACGTGCACGCCTACCCGAGCGGCGGCGGTGACTACGAGGTCGCCACCACCAACCTCGGCCCCAAGGCCGGCCTCACCGTGGCCAGCGCCCTGCTCGTCGACTACGTGCTGACCGTCGCCGTCTCCATCGCCTCCGGCATCGAGAACCTCGGCTCCGCGATCCCCTACGTGGTCCAGCACAAGGTGCTCTGCGCCGCCGCCGTGATCATCCTGCTGACGCTGATGAACCTGCGCGGCGTCAAGGAGTCCGGCAAACTCTTCGCGATCCCGACGTACGTCTTCGTGGGCGGCGTCTTCATCATGATCGCCTGGGGCGCCTTCCGCGGGCTGTTCCTGGGCGACACCATGCGCGCCCCGACCGCCGACTACCACATCAGGGCCGAGCATCAGGGGCTCGCGGGCTTCGCGCTCGTCTTCCTGCTGCTGCGCGCCTTCTCCTCCGGCTGTGCGGCCCTCACCGGCGTCGAGGCGATCTCCAACGGCGTCCCCGCCTTCCGCAAGCCGAAGTCGAAGAACGCCGCCACCACGCTCGCCATGATGGGCCTGCTGGCCGTCACCATGTTCTGTGGCATCATCGCGCTCGCCATGACCACCAAGGTCCGCATGGCCGAGAACCCCGCGACCGACCTGCTGCACCACGGTGTCCCGCTCGGCGGTGGCTACGTGCAGAACCCGGTGATCTCCCAGGTCGCCGAGGCGGTCTTCGGCAAGGGCAGCTTCCTGTTCGTCGTCCTGGCCGCCGCCACCGCGCTGGTGCTGTTCCTGGCCGCCAACACGGCCTACAACGGCTTCCCGCTGCTCGGCTCGATCCTCGCCCAGGACCGCTACCTGCCGCGCCAGCTGCACACCCGCGGCGACCGCCTCGCCTTCTCCAACGGCATCGTGCTGCTCTCCGGAGCGGCGATGCTGCTCGTGTTCCTCTACGGCGCCGACTCCACCCGCCTGATCCAGCTCTACATCGTCGGCGTGTTCGTGTCCTTCACGCTCAGCCAGACCGGCATGGTCCGGCACTGGAACCGCCACCTCGCGGCCGAGACCGACCCGGCCAAGCGCAGCCACATGATCCGCTCCCGCGCGATCAACACGTTCGGCGCCTTCTTCACCGGCCTGGTGCTCGTCGTCGTGCTGGTCACCAAGTTCACCCACGGCGCCTGGGTGGCCCTGCTCGGCATGTGCATCTTCTACGCCACGATGACCGCGATCCGGAAGCACTACGACCGCGTCGCCGGGGAGATCGCCGCCCCCGAGGGCCCGAGCGACGACATGGTCCGCCCCTCCCGCGTCCACTCCGTCGTCCTGGTCTCCAAGATCCACCGCCCGACGCTCCGCGCCCTGGCCTACGCCAAGCTGATGCGCTCCGACACCCTGGAGGCGCTCACCGTCAACGTGGACCCGGCCGAGACCAAGGCGCTGCGCGAGGAGTGGGAGCGGCGCGGGATCGACGTACCGCTGAAGGTCCTGGACTCGCCGTACCGCGAGGTCACCCGCCCGGTGATCGAGTACGTCAAGAGCCTGCGCAAGGAGTCCCCGCGCGACGCGGTCTCCGTGATCATCCCCGAGTACGTCGTCGGCCACTGGTACGAGCACCTGCTGCACAACCAGAGCGCCCTGCGCCTGAAGGGCCGCCTGCTGTTCACCCCGGGCGTCATGGTGACCTCGGTGCCGTACCAGCTCCAGTCCTCGGAGGCGGCCAAGCTGCGGGCCCGTAAGCGGCAGGAGTGGAACGCACCGGGCGCGGTCCGGCGCGGCCCGGCCGTGATGCGGCCCAAGGAGCCGTCGGGCAAGGACTGAGGCGCGACGGGAAGGCCGTAGACTGGTGGGCTGTTGTCCGGCCCACCGGTGTGCGGCCTTCCTCGCACCGCCTTCCCGCTTCCCGATCTGGAGTCACCCCACCATGCAGGCAGAACCGAGCACGTCCCTGGTGGGTGAGGAGTACGAGGTCGAGATCGGCCCCGTCGCCCACGGCGGCCACTGCATCGCCCGTACGTCCGAGGGACAGGTGCTGTTCGTCCGGCACGCGCTGCCCGGCGAGCGGGTCGTGGCCCGGGTCACGGAGGGCGAGCAGGGCGCCCGCTACCTGCGCGCCGACGCGGTGCACATCGTCGAGGCCTCCAAGGACCGCATCGAGGCCCCCTGCCCCTTCGCGGGGCCCGGTCGCTGCGGCGGCTGCGACTGGCAGCACGCCAAGCCGGGCGCCCAGCGCAGGCTCAAGGCCGACGTCATCGCCGAACAGCTCCAGCGGCTCGCCGGCCTCACCCCCGAGGAGGCGGGCTGGGACGGCACCGTCCTCCCGGCCGAGGGCGACAAGCTGCCGGCGGGCCAGGTGCCGCAGTGGCGGACACGGGTGCAGTACGCGGTGGACGCCGACGGCAACGCCGGACTGCGCCGCCACCGCTCGCACGAGGTCGAACCGATCGACCACTGCATGATCGCGGCGGCCGGCGTCAGCGAACTCGGCATCGAGGACCGGGACTGGTCCGGCATGGCCTCCGTCGAGGCGATCGCCGCGACGGGATCCCAGGACCGCATGGTGATCCTGGAGCCGCGGCCCGGGGCACGACTGCCGCTCGTCGAGCTGGACAGGCCCGTCTCCGTCATGCGCGTCGAGGAGAACGACGGCGGCATCCACCGCGTCCACGGCCGCGCCTTCGTGCGTGAACGTGCCGACGACCGCACCTACCGCGTCGGCAGCGGCGGCTTCTGGCAGGTCCACCCGAAGGCGGCCGACACGCTGGTCAAGGCCGTCATGCAGGGCCTGATGCCGCGCAAGGGCGAAATGGCCCTGGACCTGTACTGCGGCGTGGGCCTGTTCGCCGGCGCCCTGGCCGACCGCCTCGGCGAGCAGGGCGCGGTCCTCGGCATCGAGTCCGGCAAGCGGGCGGTGGAGGACGCGCGGCACAACCTGGCCGGCTTCCCCCGGGTCCGTATCGAGCAGGGCAAGGTCGAGTCGGCCCTGCCCCGCACCGGCATCACCGAGGCCGACCTCATCGTCCTGGACCCGCCCCGCGCCGGCGCCGGCCGCAACACGGTCACCCACCTCGCCTCCCTCGGCGCCCGCCGCATCGCCTACGTCGCCTGCGACCCCGCCGCGCTGGCCCGCGACCTGGGCTACTTCCGCGAGGGCGGCTACCGGGTGCGGACGCTCCGGGCGTTCGATCTGTTCCCGATGACGCACCACGTGGAGTGCGTCGCGATCCTTGAACCGGCCGCAAAGGGCGTCTGACTTGCGGTTGCGCGGCTCAGGGGGGTCGCTCGACCTGTTTTCCTCCGTACAGCGGGTCAGGCATAACGTCGTCCGGCCCCATCGGTGACGATGGAGCGCATGCCGGAGGAGTCTCATAGCCGCTCCCGGGCCGTCCGGTCACGGACGCCCAGGACGTCAGCCGCACGGACTCGGTGCGACTCGGTGCGCGGCACGTCCCGGCTGCTCCGGTCCGCTTCAGCCGCTGCTGGGCGTGACTCCTGAGGGAGCCGGGACGAGTCGGTACCCGCCGTCCTCTCGTAGCACGTGTCCGGCGGTCGGCGGCGGGAAGTGGCTCCCAAGCAGGAGAGTCGACGTACCGGCCACTGAGCCGAGCACCTGATTCCGGGTCCTGGCCGCGAGTTCGGGAGCGACGTCCACACAACTGCAGAGCTCCGGATGCGCCATCTGGACCGGGTGGTGGATGCTGTCGCCGGTGACCAATGCGGTCTCGCCACGGCTGCTCAGTTCCACCGCTACCTGCCCCGGTGTGTGGCCGGGGGTGGGCAGCAGACGGATGCCCGGCGCGACGTCCGTGCCCTCGTCCGCGACATCGATGAGGTCGAACAGACCTGCTTCCCGGACGGGATGGACCGAGTCCCGGAACATCTGCCGACGGGCCTCCTCCATGTCGACACCCGCCCAGTAGTCCCACTCGGTGCGTGAGGTGAGATAGCGCGCGTTCGGGAAGGTGGGCACCCAGGCGTCGCCCTCGGCACGCGTGTTCCACCCCACGTGGTCGGCGTGGAGGTGGGTCAGGACCACGACGTCAACGCTCTCCGGCGCGAAGCCCGCCGCCCGCAGCCGTGCTTCGTAGTCGCTGTTCAGGTTGTGCCAGGCGGGGTTGGCGCGCCGCTTCCCGTTTCCGATGCCGGTGTCCACCAGCACCCGCATGCCGTCCACCTCGACGGCGAAGCTGTGACTCGCCAGGCGCAGGACGCCTTGTTCGTCGGCGAATTCGGGGCTCAGCCAGGGAGTCCGGCTCACGAGGTCGGTGGTTGCCCCGGGCAGCAGCCACGGACCGGTCCGGGCGGGCAGGACCACTTCGTCGATGCGTCGCACGGTGTGGTTGCCCACCGTCCAGGAAGAGATGGGGGGAGTAGAGGCCTTGGTCGTTTGCGATGAGGTGAACACGGCGACCTTCCTTACCCGTCATGGGGCGCGAGGACGGAGATGTCGGGAGCAGGTGTATCGGGTCAGGCGGATGTGTAGTTGCTCGCTGCCGGGCAGGAGCGGGCGTCCGGGGACGGCGTCCGGCGCCGACTGCGCAGCGGCGCGGTCAGCGTCGCGACTGCGACGGTCGCCAGTACGGCCACGCAGCCGGCATAGGCCAGTGCTGCCGCACGCAGCCCGAAGCCGGCGGTGAGGGCGCCGGCGCCGATGGCGGGCAGACTCATCGCGAGGTAGCTGAGTACGTAATAGGAGGCGAGCGTGCCGCCCTTCTCCCGGGCCGGGACCGAGTCGACGACCGCGCGCAGCGCACCCTGGGAGACGGCTCCGAAGCCGAACCCGGCCAGCGCCGCCCCGGCGAAGAGAAGTACGGGGCCGGCGAGATAGAGGGCACCCAGGGTCAGGACAGCCGCCGGAATCACCGCACAGCTCCCGAGAAGAGCGGAGACGTCGGCACGCATCCTGCGCGTGAAGTACACCGTCGGGGCGGCGACGGCCGTCAGCGTGAAGAAGACCATGCCGCCGGCGTATTCGGGTCCGCCGGGGGAGATGAGCCGTGTGAAGCCCGGTCCCAGGGACGAGTAGAGGCCGCCGAGTGCCCAGACGGCGACGACGCCGGCGCCGTTGAGCAGGAGAGCGTGGGCGGCCGCCGACGACAGCGCCAGGTGGGGCCGCGTCGAGCGCAGTGCTCCGGGACGGCGGCGGACGGTCTCGGACGTCGAGACGAGGGCGATGGCCTGCGCGGCGAACACGGCGATCAGGGTCGCGTACACCGTGATCGTCGGAACGGGGGCGAAGCGCACCATGAGGGTGGCTGCCAGGACGCCGGCCGCCATGCCCGTCACCGGCGCGACGCTGTTGGCCAGAGCGGGGCGACCCGGCCGGGCGGGGTCTTCCAGGTCGAGGAGAGCCGCACCTGCTGCGCCGGTCGCCGCGCCGGTCGCGATGCCCTGCAGCACGCGGGCGCCGATCAGGGTGGTCAGGCCGCCGGCCGTCGCGAACAGTGCCATGGAGGACACCTGGACCGCGAGCGCGCCCAGGAGCACGGGGCGGCGTCCGACATGGTCGGAAAGGGTTCCGGTCGTCAGCAGTGCGATCAGGAGCGCCAGAGCGTAGGCGCTGAAGACCACGGTGATGTCGAGGGACGACAACTGCCACTGAGCCTGGTAGTGGGGGTACAGCGGGGTCGGTGCGCTGGATGCGGCGAGCAGCGCGATCAGGATCGAGGCGTGCAAGGCGAACGGCAGGCGTCCGGATGGGGAGGTGCGGGGAGGCGCGAGGCCCGCGGGGACGCTCTGCATGAGGGTCCTTCCCGTGCTAAAAGCGATTGGTTTGCTTTAAGGCACCGTAGGCCCTACGGTCGACTAAAGCAAACGATTCGCTTTTACGGTGGTCGGAGGTCCTGTACCAGCCCCGGCCCGCCGCGCCGCACAGATCCGGAAGGAAGCCATGACCAGCGAACTCACCCCCCAGGAGGCAGCCCGAGGGTTGGTGCGAGCGGGGCTCTCCCTCGGGGACGGCCGACACGAAGGCGTGGCCATGACGGCCAACTACATCCACTCCGTGATCAGCACGTTGCGCGAGCTCGATTTCGGCGAGACCCCTCCCGCGTCCTTCTACCGAGCCGGACAGGGGAACGCCGATGCAACCGTTTGAGCTGTCGCTGACCGAAGCCTCCCGTGCGGTGCGCGCACGGGAGCTCTCCCCCGTCGAACTCACCGAATCGGTGCTTGCCCGTATTGCCGCCGTCGAAGGACGGCTGGGCGCCTACGTCACCGTCGCCGCCGACGAGGCCCTGGCCGCAGCGGTCCGCGCCGAACGGGAGATCTCTGGAAGCGGACCGCGCGGGCCGCTGCACGGGATCCCCATGGCGCTCAAGGATCTGATCGACGCAGAGGGGATACCCACCACGGCGAGCTCGCACGTCCGGGCAGGGCACGTGGCGGAACGCGACAGCCGGGTGGCTGAACGGCTCGGCGCCGCCGGGGCCGTCCTCCTGGGCAAGACGCACACGCACGAGTTCGCCTACGGCCTGACCACTCCGCAGACAAACAACGCCTGGGACCACAGCCGGGTTGCGGGCGGGTCGAGCGGCGGCTCGGCGGTAGCTGTCGCCGCCGGCGGGGCGACGTTCGCCATGGGCACGGACACGGGCGGTTCCATCCGGGTCCCCGCGGCCCTGAACGGCGTGGTGGGCCTCAAGCCGACCTACGGCCTGGTCCCACGCACAGGCGTGACCTCGCTGTCCTGGTCCCTGGACCACGTGGGCCCCCTCACCCGCACCGTCCAGGACGCCGCGCTGGTGCTGTCGGCGACCGCCGGCCACGACCCGCGCGACCCGGCGAGCGTGTCCGGCCCGATGCTGGACCGCTTCCCGGGGGGCGACCTGCGAGGACTGAAGGTCGGCGTACCGCGCAACCACTACTTCGACCGGGTCACGCCCGAGGTCGAGGAGTCCGTACGCGGCGCGATCGAGCGGCTGGCGGAGCTGGGGGCGGAGCTCGTCGACGTCGAGATCCCGATGGCGCGTTACATCCAGGCCGTTCAGTGGGGGCTGATGGTTCCCGAGGCCACCGCCTACCACGAGCGGTCGCTGCGGGCCACCCCCGACCTGTACGCGGCGGACGTTCGCATCCTGCTGGAGGCCGGCGAACTCACCTCTGCGGGCGACTACCTCCGCGCCCAGCGGGCCCGCACCATGATGCGAGACGCCTGGGCTCGCATGTTCGACGGAATCGACGTCCTCGCCGCGCCGACGGTGCCGATGACCGCCGTCGAGGCGGGGCAGGAAGCCGTCGAGTGGGCCGATGGCACGACCGAGGCCGTGTCGGACAGCTACGTCCGCCTCTGTGCCCCAGCCAACATCACCGGCGTCCCGGCCCTCACGCTGCCGGTCGGTCACGACCGAGCCGGACTGCCGATCGGTATGCAGCTGATGGCGCGCCCCTTCCACGATGCGACGGTGCTCCGTGTGGGCCGGGTCCACGAGGAGTCGGTGGCCGGCGCGGGGCGGCTTGCTCCCCTCGCTGCCTGAGGGAAGGCGGACGTTCCGGCCGGCATGCGGTCGCGTCGATGCAGGGGCGTCCGCCGTGCTCGGGCGCCCGGACAGGGCCCCGCGGGTCGCCGACGCCGGCCACCGCCTAGAAGCAACAAAATCGCATTAAGGTGGATCGCATGAGTCCCAAGCCCATGGCCCGCCCCGGCGGGCGCAGCGCACGCGTACAGGAGTCCGTCCATACGGCGGTACGTGAACTCGTAGGGGAGGTGGGTCGCGACGCGCTGACGGTCCCGATGGTGGCCACTCGGGCGGGCGTGACCCCCTCCACGATCTACCGTCGTTGGGGCGACCTGCAGGAACTCCTGTCCGACGTGGCCGTCGAACGACTGCGCCCGGAAACGGATCCGGCCGATCTCGGAAGCCTGCGGGCCGATCTCGACGCGTGGGCGGAACAGTTCCTCGACGAGATGGCCTCGCCGCCCGGGCGCGCCTACATCCGGGACGCCCTGCTCGGCGACCCCGACGGAACCAATGCCGGTCAGTGTTCGGCGTATGCCGCAGAGCAGATCGATGCCGTGTTGGCCCGTGCGGTGCAGCGGGGGGAGGCGGTGCCCGGGACGGAACTGCTGATCGACCGTGTCGTGGCCCCGATCATGTACCGCATCCTCTTCCGCCCTGGCCGACTGGACGCCGCATACGCGCGCGAGCTCGTGACGAACGCCGTGTACGCCCAGCAGATGGAGGCCGGCGATCGCCCCACTTAAGCCGCCGCCCCTTGGCGCTCGAAGAAGAAACCCGACAACTGACCGCTTCGCTCATCGGGCGGTCCGGCCACTGGGCCGTGGAGGCCAAGCGGCTGGCCGTACTGGCAGGGGTTCTGAAATCCCCGGCAATGACCGACCAGGACGCGGCCCTTGGGCGTGACGCCCGTTCGACGCTCCGTGCGCACGAAGGGGCCCTCCGACGAGACGGAAAATGGCCCACGGCCCTGACGCTCATGTGACGTTCACTTGGTCGATCGTGAGCCTGAGCGGCAGACGTCTGTATCGGCTGCGCCGACGGCTTCCAGGCTGTGGACGGTCACAGCCCTCGGAAGGTTCAGATTTCCCGCCGCGAGATGACGAGTGCCGCGCGATCTCTCTCCGAGCCGACCGCCACGGCGTCACTCCGGCGGGAAGGTCTGCTTCGCCCGGGCCGGCGTTGGGTCGATTCGGGCAGCAGGGGCCGCGTCGCACGGTCTGACACCGTTCGCTCAGTGGTCGGCGTGTCGGCCGTCGCATCCCCTCGAGGTCGTGCAGGTCGATGGTCGAGAGGCCCCCAGGGACACATCGGTGAAGTGCCGTTGCGTGGTCGATCGCTCCGCGCACCGGCGACGTGGGAGAAAGCACAGACGGAGGGCCGGAGGCAGACCCGGCGGAGGGCGCGGACGGTTCCACAGTCCGTGACTATTCCCCGAAAACACCCTGCTTCCGCAGCGCCTTACGCAGTGCCCGCACAGCGTAGAAGGCACGGCTCTTGACCGTACCGGGCGGGATGCCGAGGTGCTCGGCCGTCTGGGCGACGCTGCATTCCAGGTGGTACATGAGGCGGATGACGGTTCGCTGCTGCTCGTTCAGTTCGCGCAGGGCCTTCAGGACCACATGGGAGGTGATCGTTGATTCCGTGCTGTCCCAGGAGGTGTCCAGGTCCTCGGCCGGCATGAGTTCCAGCGGCCTGATCCGCCGGGCTCGATGGTGGTCGATGACGAGGTTCCTCGCCACGGTGAAGAGCCACGGCCGGATGTGCTCGCCGCGGGCGCCCAGGAACCGGGCGTGCTTCCAGGCGCGGGCCGCGGTCTCCTGGAGAACGTCCTCGGCCTTGTGCCAGTCGCCGTCCAGCAACCGCGTGGCGTACCGCACGATCAGAAGCCCGTACTGATCGTAGATGTCTCGGACGAAGGCATCGCAGTCGGTCTCCGATGCGACGGGCCACGCGTGCGCCCGAGCCGGAGCGAGGGCGGTGGTCCCCGCTTCCATGATCCTGTTCATGGGTGGTGCCCATTCCTGTTCAAGTGTTCTATGGCGTGCTCTACCGCACCTGCGGGCGAGTGGCTCAACACTCGTGGGAAGCCCTTAGCCAAGCCTTGTCGTTTCCTTGTCGTGCCTGCGGGTGAGAGCGACAAGGGCCAGGCGGAGGTCGGAGGCCGGCGGGTGATGCTCGGCAACCACCGAAGCATCGTGCGCAGGCAACCGGGCCCTCGCCAGAGCGAGGGACTCAACGCGATGCCGCATCTGCGGATCCGCTGACCCGGCGCGTCTGTGACGCCGCCGTGCGTCGGGGCCGCGCAGCCGGGTGCCCGCTCCCGCCCCGGTGCCGACGGCCTCCATGACGACCAGTTCTCTGCAGCACCCGTCATCGTCCGCAGAACGAGGTGAACCGCCCCCCTGTCCCGGTCGTTCACAGGAAAGAGACACGCATTCGAAGATCACGGCTCTCGGTTCGGCGGCGGACGCTCCGCCGCGCCTTCCGGGTGTCTTTTCCATCCACCATGCCCCCGGCGTTCTCGCCGGTGTCGAGATGAAGGGGGAACACCTGTGGCCGGTTCACGGCTTCGCCGGGTCCTGCTGTCCGGAGCGGTGCCGGACGGTGTCCTGGTGACGTTCAGCGCCCCGTCGGCGCAGGCTCACTACAGCCGGTGTCCCTCAGGGCACTTCTGTGTCTGGCGGCACAGCGCGTATGAAGGCCGTTTCTCCTCAAGTCTGAACAGCACACCGAATTCGGGCAGGTGCATGAACGACCGAGTCCGGAACCGGGCCAACCGCACCGTCTGCATGTACCCGCACGAGGGCTACAGATGCGCCATGGGGTATCACGGGGCTGGTGACGGTCCCGGACGCTCCGGCCAAGCGGCCCGAACGGTCCGGGACCGCGGGAGAAACCTCGTACGCCCGCTGGAGCTCAGCAGATGGCGGACGAGTGACCGTCCGACGAACCGTCCCGCTCGGAGTCCTGACGCGCGGAGTCACCACTCCGCGGCGTTGGGAGCCGGTGGCTTCCCTCGGCCCTCTCCGGCACGGTGGGCGTGGGGTCCGCGTCCATGTCCAGAGCGGTGAGCCGGTCGCGGACCTGCTGAGCGCTGTGGGGCATGGCGCGCTCGTCGGCGCCGTCGAGGGCGTGTACCCAGTCCGCTCGTGCCCCTTTCCGGTCGCCCATGGCCAGCCGCGTGTCGCCGAGTCGCATCCGTGTGCCGATGGCGTTCCGGTGGTCACCCAGTTCTTCGAACGCGCGCGTCGCCTGCTGGTAGATGGCCACCGACTGTTCGTAACGGCCGAGCATGCGGAGGTTGTGGCCCAGAACGTCCCAGGCCTGGGCCAGCTGCCACGGCGCGTCCAGCCGCTGGAACAGGGCGATGCCCTCCTCGCTGTACAGAAGGCTCTTCTCGAGATGCCCCAGGTTGGAGTGGAACCAGGCGAGCTCGATGAGACACTCGGCCAGCCACAACTCCTCACCAGTCTCCCGGGACAGCTCCAGCCCCCGCTCGGAGGATGCCACGGCCTCCTGGGTCCGGCCGAACAGGAACAGCGCACACGCCGTGACGTAGTGGGCTCGGGCCTGCTCACCGGTCGCGTCGAGCTCCTCGAAGATCGTGGTGGCCTGTTGCAGGTGCTGGAGAGCCTGCTCCTGGTGGCCGAGATAGCCGTGGATGCCGCCGAGGTGGCGTAGGCAACGGCCTTCTTCGAGGCGGTTGTTACGGCGTCGGGCCACTTCGAGGGCGGGGGTCAGCGCGGTGATGGCTTCGGGCCAGAATTCCTGGCGGTTGAGATACTCCTTGAGTGACCAGGCCAGCCCGGTGGTGTGGTGGTCCAGCCTCTGGCTGACGGCGGTGTGGAGCAGACCGGTCAGTACGCGGTGTTCGGCGGTGAGCCATCGGGTCGCCTGCTGGATGGTGGTGAGGTTCTCCGGGGCGGCCCCTGGGACGGGTGTACCGAGGTCGAGATCGGACGAGGTGTCCTGTTTGAGGAGTTGGTTGGCCTCGTAGGCGGTGAACATGTAGTGGTCCAGGGACCGGAGAGTGGCGTGGTGGCGTTCCTGGGCGCTGTCGTGGGTGTGGGTGAGCTCGGTGGCGTAGCCCCGCAGGAGGTCGTGCAGGCTGTAGCGGCCGGGCCGCGGCTGTTCCACCAGGCAGGAACTGACCAGGCCGGCGAGTGCACGGCGGGTTCGGGGGAGGGAAAGGCCGGCCAGGCCGGCGGCGGCGGGAGCGGTGATGTGCGGACCGGGGTGGAGGGCCAGGAAACGGAAGAGCCGGGCGGTGGACTCGTCCAGGGACTGATAGGACCAGGAGAAGACGGCGCGTACGTCGGTGGAGCTGTCGAAGCCGGTGAACGCTTCGAGGCCGCCGTGGGCGTGTCGCAGGTCGTCCGCTATGGCGTGAAGGGGGAAAGAGGGATCGAGTTCGGCGCGGGCGGCGACCACGGCCATGGCCAGGGGGAGCCGTCCGCACAGGCGGATGATGTCGGCTGCGGCGGCGGGCTCATCAGCCAGTCGTTCGGTTCCCAGGCGTCGCTCGAGGGCTTGACGGGCCTCCGTCTGCGAGGGCAGCGGCAGGGAGAGGGGTTTGGCACCGTCAGTGGTGATCAGACCGGGGAGTCGGTTACGGCTGGTGATCAGGGTGAGGCAGCCCGCTCCGCCGGGGAGCAGAGGGCGCACCTGTTGCTCGTCACGGGCGTTGTCCAGGACGAGGAGGACCTGCCGGTCGGCGAGGAGACTGCGGAAAAGGGTGCTACGGCCGGGGGTGCCCTCGGGGATGCGCTGGGCGGGAACGCCGAGGGCGGTGAGGAAGCCGTGCAGGGCGTCGCCGGGTTCGACGGCGGGTGCGTGAGGGTGGAATCCGCACAGGTTGACGAAAAGCTGCCCATCGGGGAAGGAGGAGGCGATGCCGTGGGAGTGGTGGACGACGAAGGTGGTCTTGCCGACACCAGGAGCACCGCTGATGACGAAGACAGGGGCAGCGGTCGGGTCGGGACCGTCCGGTGCAGCACTCATGGCCGACAGCCATGCACCCTCGGCCGCCCGCCCCACGTACACAGGAAGAGCGCGCGGCAGTTGGGCTGGACGCGCCAGAGGCGGCGGCGTGGCCCCCTCGGCGGCGGCTGCCGGGTCGCGACTGGCATCGGACGGACCGGCCGCTGTCGCTGCGTCCTCGTCCAGCCCTCCGGACCGGGCCGGCGAGACCGGGGCACGGCGGTGCCCGGTACCCCCGCCGGGGACGGACGTGGTGCCGAATCCGTTCAGCTCATCGGCCGGGTGGAGGGGCGGCAGGTCGTGTTGGAGGATGCCGTGGTGCAGGGCGCGCAGGGAGGGGCCGGGTTCGAGGCCGAGTTCGTCAGCGAGGTGCCGGCGCAGGTCGGTGTAACGCTGAAGCGCTTCGGGGTGCCGGCCGGCGAGGTACAGGGCACGCAGCAGCAGTGCCCAGCCGGTTTCCCGCAGAGGGTGTTCTGCGGTCATTCCCTGCGCCGCGTCCAGGGCCTCGGTGATCCGTCCTTGCATGAGCAGGGCGGTGGTGCGGATCTCGCGGGTGGTCTGCCGTAGTTCTTCCAGGCGTGCGGCCTCATGGACGGCGAACAGGTGGTGCGCGGCGTCGGCGAACGCGCTGCCGCGCCACATCTCCAGGGCTTTGCCCGCCTCTTCCACGACGCGTTCGGGCCGCCCCTGGTCCATGAACCTGTGGGCCTGGGCCAGGGCCCGCTCGAAACGCACGGTGTCACGGCTCTCGGGCGGCACGCGCAGGGCGTAGCCCAGTGGATCGGTGACCAGCACCTCGAAGGCGCCCTGTCGGCGCAGGTGCCGGGGTTCGAGGACCGCGCGTACCTTGCTGACATGAGCGTGCAGGGAGCCCATCGCTCCGCTCGGGTTCCGTCCTGGCTGCTGTGGCCACAGTTCGTCGCACAACGTCTGCGGAGAGACCGCCCGGCCGTCGGCGACCAGCAGGCGGATCAGCAGCAGCCGCTGCCTGCGCCGGCCCGGATCGAGTACCGCGTCCGCCCGCCGTACCACCAGCGGACCCAGCAGTCCGAAGTCGAGACCCTGTTCCACAGCTGTCACCGTACCCACCCGGAATCCTGCTCGGCGGCGCCACCGCCGGGGGCACGCACATGACCATGGCCCGCGGACATGCGCGTGATCCACTCCCGCGGTGACCCACATGGGGCGCCGGTGCTCCGGGGACCCGCGCAGCGGCACGGTGGCATGTCCGCCGGGTCGGGGCGGTGCGGGTGATCGGAGCGGCGAGGACCCCGTTGTCCGTTTCCCGCAGATCAGACAGGACATTATCAGGGGACGCCGGGCGCCATGACTCCGTCTGCGACGCGACGGCAGAGCGTCCTCGCCGCCGACATGGGGCACCGCGGGTTCCTGGGGTTAGTCGTCGCCGTCGAGACGTTCGGGCGGTTCCAGTGGGCGAGGCCGAAAGCGGCGGCACGGGACAGGAACGCGGTGACCCCGGCCCTTCGGAACGCGGTACCCCCGGCCCTTCGCTGTCGCCGGCGCCGGGCCGAAGCTCCGCCTTCGCCGTGAGTGCGGCCGCCGTCAGACAGGGGGCCGCTCGCCTGCTGCCACGACCTCTGTTCCGAAGGACGGTGTCGCACGGTGGGACCGAGCCCCCCACGCAGGCGATCCCCGCAGACGGCCTCCTGCCCCAGGGGCCCGTCCCGACGTCCCCACCCGCGAAAAAGCGTGAACCAGCGTGACTTTCATTCCGTTGAGGGGGCGAACGGTCGTCGTCAGGAGTGGGAAAAGACATGGTCATGGTCGAAGGAATGAGCACCCCCCGGTTCGAACCGGTCCGAGCGGCGCTGGCAGCGCACCTGGAGTCCGGCGAGGAGCTGGGGGCGTCGATCGCCGTCGATGTCGACGGAGTCATGGAAGTCGATCTGTGGGGTGGGCACGCCGACCGAGCGCGGACCGTTCCGTGGCACCGGGACACGTTGGTCAGCCTGTGGTCGACCACCAAAACCCTCAGCAGTCTGGCGGCCCTCGTCCTCGTCGACCGGGGGGCACTGGACCTGCGTCGCCCGGTCGCGTACTACTGGCCCGAATTCGCTGCTCAGGGCAAGCAGGACATCGAAGTGCGGCATGTCCTGGCACACACCTCGGGGCTCTCCGGCTGGCAGCAGCCCTTCACCATCGACGACCTGTACGACTGGCCGACCGCGAGCGCCCGGCTGGCGGCGCAGGCGCCCTGGTGGGAGCCGGGCAGTGCCTCGGGCTACCACGTACAGACTCAGGGGCAGCTGGTGGGAGAGCTTGTCCGGCGGGTCAGTGGACGTACCCTGACCGAGTTCGTCGACACCGAGATCGCCAAACCGTCGCAAGCCGATGTCCAGATCGGTGCGCGTGAGGCCGACTGGCCGCGTATCGCCGAGCTGGTGGCTCCGGCGCCACTCTCCGGAATACCCGACGGACTCGATCCCGAAGGGATCTTCACCAAGACGCTGCTCGGAAGCCCCGCCCGGGACGAACACGTCGACACCCCGCAGTGGCGCCGTGCTGAACTCGGAGCCGTCAACGGACACGGCAATGCGCGAGGCATGGCCCGGGCCCTCTCCGTGATCTCACGGCGCGGCGAGGTGAACGGTCTGCAGCTCCTCTCCGCGGAATCGGTCGAGAAGGCCCTCGACGTACAAGCCGACGGGATCGACCTGTTCCTGGGCGTTCCCGTGCGCTGGGGCCTCGGCTTCGCGCTCGCCGATGCGAGGACGATGCCGCACATGCCCACCGGGAGAGTCTGTTTCTGGGTCGGCCGGGGCGGTTCGATTGTCATGATGGACCTCGATCGGCGCGTCACGTTCTCGTACACGATGAACCGGCTGGGCGACGGGATCCTCGGCTCGGAGCGCACCCACAGCTATGTCAGGCATGTCTACGAAGTCCTGGACTCCACCGGCTGAGGCCCACCCGGTCGGCCCCGGAAGCGCCATGAGCGGAGCGGTGACTCACCGGTTGCACGTCAACGTGCCGTTCGCCGGTCGTGCCGGCGCGGTGCGAGGGCGCACCAACCGATGACCAGAGCGCTGATCAGCGCTCCGAGAACGGGCGCAAGACCAGGACCGCGGGTGAGTGGCCGGGACCATCACGAAGTGTGACGCCCACGGCATGCGCACCGTCACCGGCCCGACCTCACCAGGCAGCGGCCGGACAACGTGTGCCCACGGTCAGGTTCGGTGCCCGCGCACGAGCAGCCCGTTCTCGGGGTGAACCGATCCCCTCCTTTCCTCGTAGGACAGGACGCGTGACACCCGCCCCCGGCAGCCGGGGGCGGGTGGTGCTCCGAGACCGGGCGGAGCCGCCGCTCGGCAGCCGCTCTCGTGGCCGCTGCGGCGCGTCACCCCTCAACCTGTCCCGGACGCGCAGGTCACTGGCGCAGACGGAACGCACACCGACTCGGTCGTCCGTAGGAAGCGCGGTGCCTCGCACCTCGAACGCACCGGACCACCTCGCGAGTACGGCCCGACGGGGGCCGACTGCCAAGGGAATGGATACACAGATGCGCATCACCCGCCCGAGCCGCAGATCCGCCCTGCTCGGTGTCACAGCGGCCGCAGGGGTGTCCCTGGCCGCCGTCACTCTGCCGGGCACAGCCGGAGCGGCGTCCCACCATCCGATACGCCCGACGATCGTGCTGGAGCACGGGGCGTTCGCCGACGCCGCGAGCTGGGACGGTGTCGTCACCCGGCTGCAGCGTGCGGGCTACCCCGTTGTGTCCGCCGCCAATCCGCTGCGTGGTCCTGCGACCGATGCCGCTTACCTGCGCAGCGTTGTCCAGCACATCGACGGGCCCGTCGTCCTGGTCGGTCACTCCTACGGCGGTACCGTCATCAGCCAGGCCGCCGTGGGCCTGGAGGGCAAGGTGAAGGCGCTGGTCTACATCGCCGCGTTCCTGCCCGACACGGGCGAGAGCTCACTCGGGCTGACGAACAAGTTCCCCGGCAGCACCCTCGGCCAGGCGATCGAGTCCGTCAACTACACGCTGCCCGACGGTGGTCAGGGCACAGACGTGTACATCAAGCAGGAGAAGTTCCGCCACCAGTTCGCCGCGGACGTGCCGGTGGCCAAGGCCAGGCTCATGGCAGCAGGACAGCGTCCGATCGCTGCCGCGGCGCTGGAGGAGAAGTCGACGGAAGCCGCCTGGAAGACGATCCCCTCCTGGTCGTTGGTCACTACCGAGGATCTCAACATCCCAGTGGCCGCCCAGCGTTACATGTCGGCCCGCGCCGAGGCCCACGTCACGACCGTCGACGCATCCCACGCGGTCTCCGTGTCCCGCCCGGAGGCCGTCACCCGCATCGTGGAGCAGGCGGCCCGCACGGTCCGCTGACCGACGGCTCCGTCCTGTCGCCTCATCACACGACCTCACCGTCACGCCCACTCGGGCACCGCACCACCAGACACATATCCCAGCGAAGGGCAGTAACCACCATGGCGTACATCACCGTCGGCCAGGAGAACTCGACCAGCATCGAGCTGTACTACGAGGACCACGGCACCGGGCAGCCGGTCGTACTGATCCACGGCTATCCGCTCGACGGTCACTCCTGGGAGAAGCAGTCCGCCGCCCTGTTGTCGGCCGGCTACCGCGTGATCACCTACGACCGGCGCGGCTTCGGCCGCTCGAGCCAGCCCACCACCGGCTATGACTACGACACCTTCGCCGCTGATCTGCACACGGTCCTGGAGACCCTCGACCTCAACGACGTGGTGCTGATCGGCTTCTCCATGGGCACCGGCGAGGTCGGCCGCTACCTGGGCACCTACGGCTCCGCCCGGATCGCCAAGGCCGCCTTCCTGGCCTCCCTCGAGCCTTTCCTGCTCAAGACGGACGACAACCCCGGCGGCGTCGACGGCACCATCTTCGAGGGTATCGAAGAGGCTGTCACCGCCGACCGCTACGCCTACTTCACCGCGTTCTACCAGGACTTCTACAACCTCGACGAGAACCTCGGCACCCGCATCAGCGAGGAAGCCGTCCGCAACAGCTGGAACGTCGCCGCCGGAGCCTCCGCGTACGCCTCCCTGGCCTGCGTGGCGACCTGGTCCACCGACTTCCGTGCCGACCTGCCCAAGATCGACGTCCCGGCACTGATCCTGCACGGCACCGCCGACCGCATCCTGCCCATCAAGGCCACCGGTGACCTCTTCCACCAGGCACTCCCGCAGGCCGACTACGTCATCATCGACGGCGCCCCCCACGGTCTGCTGTGGACCCACGCCCAGGAAGTCACCCAGGCCCTCCTCGCCTTCCTGGCCAAGTGACCGACGGCTGACGGCCCTCCGACCGGAAGCGGGCGCGCGGCCCGTCGCGCGGAGGACAAGCGGTTGAGCCCGCTCGTTCGTCCGCGGGCTACTCGTCGCCAGAACCGTGAACCGTGCACCCCGCCGTCGTCCCCACGGCGGCGGGGTGCACGAACTCGGGCGCCGCACGAAAGCGCCTGCGCAAGGCCTTCGGGTCCCACATTCCCGTGCTGGTCGCCCCGTTGGGGAGGAGTGACAGCCGTAGCCGCGCCCGCGCTTGCCTGTTCGTCGTACCACTCAGTGTGGATGCTCCCGTCGACACTCGTTGGTGCAGCGGGTCCGCCCGGTCGGATCGTGCTCGCGTCCCTGGGAGGGTTCCGGATGCAACCAGGCCGAGAAGGCCGTGGCGGCCGGCCTGCCGCGCAGCCGCTGGACCCGGGTCCTGCCAGCCCAGCTCCGCGCGCCGGGCCACGTAGTCGGCGGGACCCCTCGTCGGACGCCCAGCCGTAGTACAGGTGCCTGCCCCCCGGCCCCAGCGACTCCGCGGCGCCCCGGCCCAGGCGACCCCCCACCCCGTCGAATACGACGGTGGACGCTTTGCCCCTGAGAGCCTCAGCGAGGTGTCGTTCCCAGTCGGCCGACGTGTAGTCGACGGCCCACGCCGACCGCGGTACGACCCGTTCCGATCATGGCGACCGCGGTGGCGTCGGCCACGCCGTCCGGGACGTGGTGCAGGGCGTCGGCCGACGCCACGGTGTATGTCGCGTAGCCGCCGTTGCGTTCGGCCCGAGGTAGGTCACCACCCGGGCGCCCAGCCAGTTGCCACCCACTGTCCGGAGCCCGTCCCGCCAGCCGGAGGCGACGGCCCGCTTGGTCACGACGGCCATGTCCGGTCCGGGCACCATGGTCAGCGCCGCCAGGACACCGAGGGCGGTCACGAACTGTATGAGCATGCTCGTGGTCTCACATCCGCGGCCCTGTGCCGGATCGCGGCCCCGCATCGGACCATGGACGGAACGGACGACCGGTCCTGGCGGCGACCGAAGCTCACGCGGCCATGCCGTCCTCGAACAGTGAGGACGGCAGATGTACGGCGGGGGCCCTTCCGTCGACCGTGACGCTCATTCGACGCTCGGTGCGTCCGGTGGTTGCCGGGAAAGCCGATGAAACGCCCCTGACCCGCGGTTCTGCTCGCGCTTCAGCTCGGCCGACGGAACTCCTCGCGGACGCGCATCCACCAGCCTTCCAGGGCCTGCCCGGCGGACTTTGCCGGACAGGCGCCTGGTGGCGACAGGGTTCAGCGCTTGAGCGTGAAGGCGAAGTCGCCGGAGAGCTTGCCGCTCAGCCGGACCGACGAAACGAGTCTTCCGTCCGTGATCAGTTTCTCGACCGCGGCCCGTGAAAGAGCGCAGCCTTCAGCGATCAGTCGCACCGGCCGGACGGGGATCCGCGCCGCGAAGCGGACCGACACGTCGATCACGTCGCGGTCCAGGTGACTCGATCCGCCGGTGTCGAGACGCCAGGCGTTGTCCCAGTCGAGGGCGATGCGATTGTGTCGCCGCACGACCGGGTCCTGGAGCAGCTCAGCCGCCAGGAGGCGGTCGTTGTCATGCAGTCGGTCCAGCAACTCGGGTCGTACGGAGCGCACGTTCATCCGCTCCATGACCGTGAGCTTCGTGGTCTCCCCGCAACCGGTACAGAGCGCGAGGAGCCAGACGTCGATGAGTTTGTGGTTCGCGTTGACGCGGAACTTGCCGCTTGTCCGGAAGCTGTCGGACGCACACACGTGGCAACGGCGGCGGATGAGCGGAAGACAGACGGGTTCGACTACCCAGTTTTCGAGCACGGAAGGACACCTGTTCAAGTGAGAAGCTCGCAGCAAAAAGAAGCGCGGCGCAAAGGCGCGACGCGCGACGAATCAGCGCTCGGGAGACTTCACACGGTGTACAACGGCGTGTCCTTGGCTAGACGACGTGGCTCGGCATCAAGGTAGTGATGGACGGCAACACCGTCCCACTGGTTTTCGGACATCTCACCGCCAGGTTTTTTATGTCGACCGACGTGTCATCGCCGGTGGTACGGGGGCGACTTGGACCGGCCGCCCCGGCGAGTACAACGGACGCTACGGAACTCGGTCACTCCGCGCGTCCGCGACAGGTTCAACCGCCGGTACGCGTGGCGTTGACCTTCCTCCTCCGCGGCTGCGCATCTCGCTTACTCGTCACCGAGCCACCTGTGCCACTCTCGGCTGGAGCCGCACCCCTGTCGCCTCGGCACCGAGCCGGTGGCCGAGATTGCCGCAGGGGGGAAGGGAAGGGGACCAGAGAGGGAAGACCGCACGGCACAGTGGCCGTATGTGTGCATACACCCCGAGAAGTTCGCAGCTCAGGCTGCTCCTGGTGATGCCCAGTCACCAGCTCGTGCGCAAAGGAGCCGAGCAGGGGCTCCGTATCTGGTCGCTGTGGGACGAGTCGGAGCTGGAGGTCGAGTTCGCGCCGCGCCTCGAAGCGGTCTCCGAGGAACTGCTGCTCACCGACTTCACGGACGAGGCCGGACTGCGCGATACCGTCGCCCGGACCGCGCGGCGCCATGACATCGACGCCGTGCTGCACTGCGGACACGGCAGTTCCGTCCTGCCGGTGGTCCGGGAGGCGTCGCAGCTGGGTCTGTCTCCGAACCCCCCGGCGGTGTACGAACGGCTCCAGTCCTGGGAAGAAGGAGACCGGGCTCCCGCGGAGGCTCCCAGGGTGAGCGTCGAGACGCTGACCGTGAACGGGACCCATCACGTGGTGGGGATGACGGCTCAACGCACCACGGGCCCACCGGACTTCGTCGTGATGGGTTACCTTCATCCGGCGCCGTTGACCGACGACGAACAAAAGATCATCTCCGCGGTGGTCGAGGAGCGGCTGACGGCGAGCGGATACCGCTTCGGCCCGGCTCACACGGAGGTGGCGCTGCTGCCCTTCGGGCCGCGGATCGTGTCCTGCCGCCCGCACCTGGGTGCCGACCGCATCCCCCTGCTCATCGAGATCGCGCGCGGGTTCGACCTGGAGGCGGCGATGTTCACGGCCCTCCTGGGCGACCGCCCGGTCGTGCCGAAGGCCTCCCAGTACGCGGAACTCGGTTTCATGCTGCTGCCCGAAGGGCGGCTGGAGACATACACCGGCACGGAGGACATCGCCGTGACCCCCTGGGTCCGGGGAGCGCGCTTCCCGTACTCGGCCGGCGACTGGATCGCGTCAATCGGAGATCCGCGCGCCCGGCGCGCCTACGTGGTCGTGGAGGGGAGTACACCGGAGGTCACCCGCGAACGAGTCGCCAAGGCGCGACAGGATCTCGTCACCGAAATCCGGCCAACCGCCCGGTGACGCGCGCCGGGTAAGTGTGTTCTCCTTCTGCGCGACGCGGAGGCAGAGGGGGGAGAAGCGAGATCCGACATGCCTGGTGCGTGTGCTCCGTGACATGATCTACCCTCTGTGGCGTGCGTCCCATCTCATCGCTGAACGGGGGAGGATAAGGTGCGGGCCGCGACATCGAGTGACATAGAAGACGATACGGATCCCGGATTGGAATTCGCCGTTCTGGGATCCCTGGAAGTCCGTAGCGGCAGCGCATTCGTACCGGTCAACGGCGCTCTTCAGCGGCGCGTTCTGGTGATGCTGCTCCTGGAGGCGGGACGCGTCGTGCCCGTCTCCCGTCTGGTGGCGGCCGCGTGGAACGACGAACCGCCGGACAGCGCCGAGCACCAGGTGCGCAAGACGGTCGCCAAACTGCGCAGCCGCATTCCGCACGGCCCCGACATCATCGTCACCGACGGACCCGGATACCGCGCGGTCGTCGACACCGAGCAACTGGACCTCCTGCGCCACCAGCAGCTGTTGCGGCAGGCCAGGGCATCACAGGAGGCGGGGCAGACCGAGCGCGCGGCGGCACGGTTGCGTGAGGCGCTGACGCTGTGGCGGGGGCCCGTGCTGTCCGGTTCCGGCGGCCGTGTGATCGACGCAGCCTCTACGGCGCTGGAGGAGCAGCGGCTGACCGCCGCCGAGCAGCTCTACGACCTGTGCATCGACGCGGGTGAGGCCGCCGAGATCACGAGTGAGCTGCGTCTCCTGGTGGATGAGCATCCGCTGCGCGAGACGCTGCGCAGCCGGCTGATGCTCGCCCTCTACCACTCGGGCCAACAGGCAGCTGCACTGGACGAGTTCACCCGTGCTCGACAGTACCTCGCGGACGAACTGGGCATCGACCCCGGCGCGGAGCTGACCCGGCTGCACGAACGCATCCTGCGCCAGGACCCGTTGCTCACCCGTCCCGAACCCGCCGTGGCCCGTGCCCCGCACCAGGCGACGGAGGTTCCGCACGCGCTGCCGTTCGACGTGCCCGACTTCTCCGGCCGCAGCTCGGAGTTGGAATGGGTCTGCGACGCGGCGAGGCGTTCCGCTGAGGGGGCGCCGACGGTCCTGGCCCTCGACGGCATGGGCGGCGGCGGCAAGACGGCACTGGCCGTCCGCGCCGCCCATCAACTGGCCGAGCTGTATCCCGACGGCAGTCTCTTCATCGACCTGCATGGCTTCACACCCGGTCAGACGCCGCTCAACGCGTTCCAGGCACAAGGAGACCTGCTCGCCGCTGCCGGTATCCCCAGCGACGAGCTGCCCACGGTGCCGGCGGGACGCGCCGCGCGGTGGCAGTCGTACATGCGGGGCCGTCGCATGCTCCTGGTGCTGGACAATGCTGCCGCGTCGGAGCAGGTGCGGGAGCTGATCCCCGCCTCGTCCGACAGCCTGGTCCTGATCACCAGCCGCCCGCGGCTGACCGGTCTGGACGGAGCCGAATGGCTCTCCCTGGGTCCCCTTCCGGAGCCGGAGAGCCACCAGATCCTGCGCAACGCCCTCGGTGCCGAACGCGTCGAGAGGGAGCCGGCCGCGGCCCGTGAGCTGCTGCGCCTGTGCGGTGGACTGCCGCTGGCGGTCCGGATCGCCGCCGCCCGGCTGGCGAACCGCCCGCAGTGGACGGTCCAGCGACTCGTGGAACGGCTGCGGGACCACGACCGGCGCCTGGACGAACTCACCAGCGAGGGCAGGGGAGTGGCGGGCGCCCTGCTGCTGTCGTACCAGTCCATGGCCCGGGAACAGCAGACGGCCTTCCGGCTGCTGGGGCACCACCCCGGACGCTATCTGGACGCCGAGGAGGCCGCCGCACTGCTGGACACCGATGTGCTGGCGGCCGAGGACGTGCTGGAAGAACTCGTGGACGTACGGCTCTTGGAGGCCAGGGAGCCGGGGGTGTACGCGCTGCACGATCTGGTGCGCAGTTTCGTGCAGCGCGTCGCGCAGAGCCAGAAAGAGCCGGAGGCCGGGCAGGCGATGCGGCGACTGCTCGATCACTACCTGATCTCGGCGGAACGTGCCTGCGACACGCTGTTCCCCGGACGGCGTCGTTTCGGGGACGTCGAGTCGAACGGTCTGGAGCGCGACGAGTTCCGTCACAAGGACAAGGCGCTCCAGTGGCTCGACCAGCACCGCGACAGTCTGCTGGCGGCGGTGGACGCCGCGTACGACGAGGGACTGCTGCAGCATGCCGCGCGGCTGCCACGTGAGTTGGGCTTCCACTCCAGTATCCGCGCCTACGACGCCAGCGCGAACGCAGCGCTGGAGAAGGGGGTCAGCGCGTCGCGGCAGCTCGGGGACCAGTCGCTGACCCGGCTGAACCTGATGAATCTGGCCATGGGCAAGTGGCGGCTGGGGCAGCTGAGCGAGGCCGTCGCCCGGCTGGAGGAAGCCGTCGAACTGTCCCGGGAGATGGCCGACGTGCACAGCGAGGCGGAGTGCCGGGCCCGGCTGGGACAGGCATGCAACAGCATGGGTGAGCTGGAACGCGCGCTGCAACTGTGCCAGGAGGCCAACGCGAGAGCGCAGGAGCTCGGCTTCACCCGGCTCGACGGCTCGTCGCTGAGCACGCTCAGCCTGGTCCAGGTGCGGCTGGGACTGTTCGACGAGGCGGCGGCGTCGGCAGAGAGGGCGGTGGCCATCTTCGACTCGATCAAAGAGATACAGCTCTCCGTGGACGCGCTGAGCAATCTCTCCCAGGCGATGGAGCGTCTAGGCCGCCTCGAGGAGGCACTCGCCTGGGCCGACGCGGCGCTGGAGCGGTGCCAGCGCATGAACATGCCCTCGGTGCTGCCGCTCGTGCTCGCCCGCAGAGCCGACGTACTGGCGCGCATGGGGGAGCCGGACGAGGCGGCGGACAGCGCCGACCACGCCCTCGCCAAGGCCACCAGAAGCACCGACGACATCCACCGTGCCACCGTGCACCTCTCGGTGGGGCGCGTGCGGTACGCGCAGGGGGACCTCGACACGGCGCAGGCCCAGCAGCTCCTGGCTCATGAGATCGCCTGCCGGATGGAGCTGCGCTACGAAGAGGCATGCGCGCTGTGGGGCCTCGGCCGTACCGTCGAGGCCCAGGGCGATACCCGGTTGGCCCGGCAGCACCGCGCGGCGGCGGACAACCTCTTCTCCCTCATGAAAGTGCCGGAGAGCGCACGCTGAGCCCCGTGATTCCGGTGGCCCGCGCCAGAGGGATCGGGTGGGTGTCCGGAGGGGAACGGGCCGGGAAGGTGAATCGCGAACATCGATGGAGTCGTAAGGCCCATCTCTGCCACAGGAGTTCACTGATGCGCTTCGCCCCTATCGCCGCCGCCTCCGCCCTTGCTCTCGGAGTGCTTCTGGGGGGGTTCACGGTCTCCTCCGCTGCCGCCGCGCCGGGGACGTCCCAGCAGCGCACCGTCGCCTTCGTCTCGCCGGCGGACGTGACCGCTTCCGGGACGGACAACAACGGCAACGGCTGAGCGGGTGGGCCGCAACCACTGGTTGCGGCCCAGCCACCCGGAAGAGTCACTGTTCTGGGGCGTGCCTCGCGATATCGGGGCGCCGCGATCCCGTTCGTGACAGCGAGGCTTCTACCTAATCCTCACCAGGGGGAAATCATGACTATTCGGGTGCTCATCTGTGATCAGCTGCCCGTGATCGCGGACGGTCTCAAGACCCTCCTGGACGCGGTGCCGGACATCGACGTGATCGGCACGACCCACAACGGCATGGAAGCCATCGTTCTCGTGCGCACCATGCGTCCCGATGTCGTGGTCACGGATCTGAACCTCCAGACCATTTCCGGCCTCGAGATGATCCGCAGACTCGGCAAGGAGGACGAGCCGCCCAACGTCGTCGTGTTCACCGCGTCCACCACCGACAAGACGGTGAGCGACGTACTGCACGCCGGCGCGAGCTGTCTGCTCGGCAAGGACGCGAGCCCGCAGGAGCTGATCACCGCGATTCAGGCGGCAGCCGCCGGCCAGACCATGCTCGCGCCCGACATCGCGGAACGCCTGGTCACCTGGTTCCGTGCGCAGCCGGGGCCCCAGGAGGCCGTGACGTGCCCGGAGCTGACCGAACTGACCGCGCGGGAACGGGAAGTGACCAGGATGGTCGCGCTGGGCATGTCCACTGAGGAGGTGGCCCGCGAACTGATCATCGGTGAGGCCACGGTCCGTACCCATCTCTACCGAGTGCGGACCAAGCTCGGCGTCCGCGACCGCGCCGAGCTGGTGTCACTGGCCTTCCGCACCGGACTCACCCACTCGGCCGTCCGGCCCCTCGGCGACGAGAGGGTGATGTCGACGGGCAGCCTGCGCGCCGGTTGATCCCCTATGCCCGGATCGTCGCCGCGGCCGGAAGCTCCGTGCCGGCCGCGGCGCGCCGCGCCGCTCGGACGCGGTCGGCGCCGACGATCCGCCACAGCGCGGCGGGAGCGCCGTACCGGACGGACTCGGCCGCGGCCAGCCGGAAGTACCGGTGCAGACCCAGTTCCGCCGTCATGGCGCGCACCCCGCAGCTCTGCATGCTCACCCGCACCACGTCGCGCGCGGTCTCGGCGGCCATCGCCAGCGCCATGACCGGCGCGGTGCCGAGGGCGTCCGGCTCCGCGTCGACCGTCCAGGCCGCTCGGTACACCGCCGCCCGGGTCGCGCGCAGCGCCACCAGGGCTCGCGCCAGCGGGAACGCGACCGCGGGCAGATCACGCAGCCGGCTGCCGAACTGCCGCCGGAAACCCGTGTATTCCACCGCGGCCCGGTGCGCGCCGCCGGCGATGCCCAGCAGGTAGGCGGCCTGCCGTAGCCGCGCCCGGGTGAGCGGACCGGTGGGCGAGTCGTCCAGAGTCCCGAGCACGTCCGCCGAGGTGACCGGCGTGGCATCGAACCGGGCTACCGGTGGCCAGCACCCGCTCTCCGTGGTGCAGCCCGGCGCCCCGCGCTCCACCGCGACGACCACCGGCTCGCCGCCCGTCCTGGTCGCCACCAGAAGTGTCCCGGCGCTCACGTCGTCCACCGTGACCGTGCCGGTCAGCTCCCAGCCACCCGCTCGCGGGATCGCGGTGACCCCACTGCCGACCGGCAGCGCTTCCCAACCCGCCAGTGCCGCGCCGGCCGGACCGCCCACGTCGGCTGCCGTCGCATCGGCCCGGTAGGAGTTTCCGCAGGCCGCGCGGCCGAGCTCCTCGCTGACCAACACCCCGGCCGTGAGGCCGAGGTCCAGGCCGCCGGCGGAGGCCGGCCGTTCGAAGTCGGCCGCGCCCAGTGCGTCGAGCACCGTCCGGGTGGGGCCGAGGGCTCCGTCTGTGACGGGTGCGCCGTGCAACTCCATCCGGGCGGGGACGCCGGCAAGACCCGTACGCACCGCCTTGCGCAGCTGGAGGGCGAGCGGATCGGGGGTGAGGTCCATGTCAGTGCTCCTCCTGTCCGAGGGAGTCGAAGGCGGCGGCCATGATCTGGAGCATCACCTCGGAGGTCCCTGCCGACAACGTCAGCCCGGGCGCCTCCCGGTAGGCGGAGTCCAGGATCACGGCGGCCCTGCTGCGGTTCGCCCGCTGCTCGGGGCTGGGGATGTCGGCGGCCCACACCGCGATGCTCTGGGCGAGTTCACTGCTGTGGTACTTGGCGACGGCCGTCGAGACCTGGTCGACCCGGTCCGACGCGAGACCGGTGAGGACCTCCCAGGCGAGGACGTGGTCGGCGGTCAGCGCGCCGTACCAGCGGCCGAGCTGCTCCAGGCGGTCGTCCTGCGAGGAGCCCGGGTCCCCGTCGAGCAGCGCGTCGAGCGCGGCCTGGAGCCAGTGCTCCGCCTTGAGGTGGTAGTCGAGACCGGTGCGTTCGATGGCCAGTGCCTCGTTGAGCAGCGGCCACCCCTCGTCGCGCGGACCGAGGAGGTCGTCGCCCGGCACCGGAACCGAGTCGAGGTCCACCCGGTGGAAGTGCTCGTCGCTGACGCCGGGTATCACCGACACGGTCACACCGGGGGCGCCCATGTCGACCAGGAACAAGCTGATTCCCTGGTACTTCCCGGCTCCCGGCGTCGTACGGGCCGCGCACAGCCCGAGGTCGACGAAGCGTGTCTTGAGGCTGAACACCTTCGTGCCGGTGATCCGGTAGCCGTCTCCGTTGGGCTCGGCCACGGCCCGTAGCGCGCCGAGATCCGATGCCGCGTCCGGTTCGGTGTAGAGCACCGAGGCGAAACTCTCCCCGCGTGCCAGCGCGGGCAGATACCGGCGCTTCTGCTCGTCGCTGCCCGCCATCAGCAGGAACTGGCCGACGATCTGGATGGTGTTGACGTGGAAGGTGTCCGGCACTCCCGCGCGCACCAGTTCCTCGGCGACGATCGCGGCATCGGTCAGCGGACGGCCCTCCCCGCCGAACTCGACGGGCCAGTGCACGGCGAGCAGGCCCAGCTTGCCGAGCAGCCGGTACAGCGGACGCGCGTCCGGCTCGACACCGTCGGCGCCGGTGGCCTCCGCCGCCGCGGCACGCACCTCGGCGGAGCGCAGGGCCTCGCGCACCTCCGCCCGGAACCGTTGTTGATCCTCGGTGAATCCGAACCGCATGTACGTCTCCTCAAGAGGCAAGCGTCTCTTCGATCGCCGCGACGACCCGGCTCAACGCCGGTTCCGTGAACAGGGTGTAGTGGTCGCCGGGTACGCTCTCGGTCCGGAACGGGCCCGTGCACACCGTCCGCCACTGCTCCTCCATGGCGATGTGGGGTGAGGCGGTGAGCACGGTGACCGGTCCGCCGTACGTGCCCGGCGGGCGGTACGCCTGCATGGACAGGGCGGAGGACCGAAAGGTCTCGAAGCGGGAGGAAAACTCCTGGTCGCTGAGTTCCAGTTCGACACCGATGCGGGTCAGCGTCTCCCTGACGTCGGCCACGCCGGCGGCCGGATCGTCGAGGACCGCGCGTACCTGAGGGCCGTCGCGTCCCGTCAGCCTGGCGACGTCGTGCACGAACCGCTGCCGTACCGTCGCCTCGTCGAGGGGGACGGAGTCCTCGTCGTAGGCGGCGTCCAGGAGGACCAACGGCGGTCGTTCCCCGGTCTTCCCCTCGATCTGCCGGGCGACCTCGAAGGCGAGCACACCGCCGTAGGACCAGCCGGCCAGGCAGCACGACGGGGGCAGGCCGGCTTCCAGCAGGGAGTGCGCGATCCTGGCGGCGGTCGCCGCCAGTCCGTCCTGGGGAGCGACGACGGCGTCGCGTGGATCGGCGGCGAAACCGGTCACCCCGATGTCCTCGCGCAGTGCCCTGGCCAGGGGTATGTAGCAGAACAGTTCACCGCCCGACGGGTGCAGCAGGATCGCCTGAGCCGGACCCGATGCACGCATCACCACCGGGGCCCGGTCGGCGCCCGGCGCGGCCTGCCGTCCGGACAGGCTCTCCAGCGCACGGAGCGGATCGCCGTCGTCGTCGCGCCGTGCGGCGCGGACGGTGTCGACGGTGGCGGCGAGGTGGGCGACGGTGGGCGATGCGAAGAAGTCGCCGAGCGCGAGCTCCACCCCGAACCTGCGGTTGATCGCGGACATCAGCTGCACGGCCTGGAGGCTGTTGCCGCCGGCCAGGAAGAAGTCGTCGTGCACGCCGATCCGGTCGTCGTGCAGCAGGGGAGCGACCACCTCGCGCAGCAGCCGGCGCTCCGTCGCGGTGAGCGTCTCGTCGCTGACTTCCTCGCCCGTACGGCTCAGGTGCGGTGCGGGCAGTCTGCGCCGGTCGACCTTGCCGCTGCTGGTGAGCGGCAGCTCGTCCAGGACCACGAAGAACGACGGGATCATGTACGACGGCAGGAGCGTGCCCAGATGCTCGCGCACCGCCGGCACCTGCTCCTCGGTCACCCCGGTCAGATGGCCGACCAGGTGCTTGTCCCCGTTGCCGTCGGTCCACGCCCGTACGCTGACCGGCCCCATTCCGTCGAAGCCGGTCAACGCCGACTCCACTTCGCCCAGTTCGATCCGCAGTCCGCGGATCTTGACCTGCTGGTCGATCCGCCCGAGGAAGACGAGCCGTCCGTCTGCCAGGCGCTTCACCAGATCTCCGGTCCGGTACAGCCGCCCGCCGGGTGCGGTGCCGAACGGGTCGGCGATGAACTTCTGGGCGGTCAGCTCCTCCCGGTTGAGGTAGCCGCGCGCCAACCCGGCGCCGCCGATGACGAGTTCGCCCGGTACACCGACCGGCACCGGGCGCAGGTCGCGATCAAGCACGTGTGCCACGTGGTTGGCCATGGGCAGGCCGATCGGCGGTGAGGTGTCCCAGCTGCCCGGGCACTCCTCCACGATCATCGTGACCGTGCACTCGGTCGGCCCGTAGCCGTTGAACAGCCGCCTGCCCGGGTTCCACCGGTTCACCAGCTCACCGCTGAACGCCTCGCCGCCGACGAACGCGATCCGCAGGTCGGTGAACCTCTCGGGCGTCAGCAGCGGCATCACGGTGGGAGGCAGGTCGATGACGGTGATGCCGACCCGCTCCATCAGCGACTGGAGCCGCTCGACGGACAGCCGTTCGTCGTCGGTCGCCAGGCACAGACGGGCTCCGGTCAGCAGCGCCGAGAACGTCTCGAACACGGAGACGTCGAAGGTCACCGAGGCGAACCCGAGCACCCGGTCGGCCGGCGTCAGGTCGAACAGCTCCCGGGTGGAGTCGATGAAGTTGACGACACCTCGGTGTTCGAGCAGCACACCCTTCGGCTTGCCGGTGCTGCCGGAGGTGTAGATGACGTACGCGACGTCGCCGGGCCGGGCCGCGAGCGGGGGATTGTGGTCGGGCCGCGCCGTCAGTTCCTCGCGGACGTCGTCCAGGGTCAGGACGGGCGCGTCGACCTCGCTCAGGGTCCTGCCTGTCTCGGCGTGTGCGATCACCATCCGCACGCCCGCGTCGGCGGCGATCTCCGCGACCCGTCCGCAGGGGTGCGCCGGGTCGAGCGGCACATACGCCGCGCCGGTCTTCAGCACCGCGAGGATCGCGGTCGGCACGTCCACGTTCCTGCGCAGGCACAGACCGACCCGAGCGCCCGCCCCGACGCCGCGCTCGCGCAGCAGGGCGGCGAGCCGGTTCGCCCGGGCGTTGAGTTCGGCGTAGCTGGTCTCGACGCCGGCGACGACGACCGCCACGCCGTCCGGGGACTCCTGGACGCGCGCCTCGAACTCCGCCACGACGGTCGATTCGCGCAGGGGCCGCACCGGGCCCCGGCCGACGTCGGCCAGGAACTCCTTGTCCGCCGGGCTCAGCACCTCGGCGGAGGACAGGGGGGCATCCGGGGCGGCGGTCAGGGTGTGCAGCAGTCCGTCGTAGTGCCGGGCGAACCGCGCGATGCTCTCGGCGTCGAACAGGTCGGTGTTGAACTCGACGGCAAGGGGGGTGTCGGCTCCGGGGGCCGCCTGCTCCACCAGGTGCCAGCTCATGTCGAACCGGGTGGTGCCGGTCCGGACGTCCTCGTGCGAGGTGGCGACACCGGGCAGGCCGGTCGTGGTGTCCGCGGGCTCCACACCGAACACGATCTGGAAGACCGGTGAGCGCGACGGGTCGACCACAGGATCCACCGCATCGACCAGCTTGTCGAACGGCAGACCGCCCCGCTCGGACGCCTCGGACGAGACGTGCCTGACCCGCTGGACCAACTCGCGGAAGGTCGGGTCGCCGGAGACGTCCGCGCGCAGCACCCGCATGTCGGTGAAGAGCCCGATCACCGGGGACACGGCGTCGTGCCGACGGTTCGCGTCGGGGGAACCGATCACCAGGTCGTCCAGGCCGGAGTAGCGGTGCAGCAGCGTGAAGAAGGCGGCGAGGAGGACGTCAAAGGGGCTCGCTCCCTCCTGCCGGGCCAGTTCCCCTGCCCGCTCCAGGGCCTCGTGCCCGACGGTGCGGCGGACCGTGCCGGCGGTGAAGGTCCGGGTCTCGCCCCGTGGCCGGTCGGTCGGGAACTCCAGTACCTCGGCCCCGGCCAGCCTGTCCCGCCAGTACGCGGCGAGTTCGTCCAGTTCCGCGCTGCCGAGCCGGTCGCGCTGCCACACCGCGTAGTCCGGGTACTGCACGGGGAGGGCGGGCAACCGTGGTGCGTCGCCGTCGCGCGACGACCGGTAGAACTCGGCGAGGTCGCGCATCAGCACGCCACGCGACCAGGCGTCGCAGACGAGGGTGGGTACGTGGAACAGGAAAAGGTGGTCGTCCGGCGCCACCCTGATCAGCATCGCGCGCCACATCGGCGTCCGGCTCACGTCGAACGGCTCGTCGACCCGTCGCTCGACCAGTGCCCGCGCGGCGGCCAGCCGCTGCGCGTGGTCGTCCCCCGCCACCTCGACCACCGGCAGTTCGACCGGGACCTCGGTGGCGACGACCTGCATCGTGGCGCCCTCACGCGCCGTGATCGTGGTGCGCAGCGCCTCGTGCCGGGACACGACCGCGGCCAGCGCCGAGCGCAGCGCGCCCGTGTCCAGTCCGCCCCGCAGACGCAGGCACAGCGGCGTGCCGGAGGCCGGGCCGTCCGGCACGCAGTGGTCGAGGAACCGCAGGGTCTGCTGGGCGGGCGACAGCGGCGCCGGACCTGTGGTGCCCCGCGACGTGGGGCCTCGCCTCGCCACCGCTTGCGCATGCTCCCTCAGCCGGGTGAGGAAGCGCGCGCGGCGCTCTGCGGGCAGCGCGGCGAGGCGCTGGGTCATGTCGGTCACCTGAGACTCCTCACGGGCAGCGGCGCGTCGGCCACCCGATCGTCCGAGCGCACGGGCACGCGAGCCAACTCCGAGATGGCGGTGGTCAGTACGTCGATGCCGCGCACGTATTCCGAGAGCACGATGTGCTCGTCGTCGGCGTGATCGAGGCTGCTGTCGCCCGGGCCGTAGGTCGCCATCGGGATGTCCCAGACCTCGGCGAGGGTATTCATGTCCGAGGTGGCCGTCTTCACCACGAGGCGTGGCCGGGCGTGCAGGTGCCGGATGCCGGACACCAGCGCGCGCACCACCGGGTCGGCCCGGCCCACCCGGCAGGCCGCCACCGAGTTCACCACGTCGAGGTGGCCGGCCGGCAGTCGCTCACGCAGCCCGCTCACCAGCTTGTCGACGTCGAATCCCGGGGGGATGCGGATGCTGAGGTCCGCCGACGCCGCGGTCAGATCGCCGTTGATCCGGCACAGGGTCGCACCCGGCTGGTCGAACACGCCGTGGCTCGCGTCCGGTCCGAGCAGATCGACCAGCGCGTCCCAGCAGGCGACGGCCACTTCGGACGCCTTCGGCACCGGGTTGCTCGGATGGGTGGCGGGACACTTGACGGTGTAGCGCAGGTCCAGCTTGCCCTTGTAGCCGAGCACCACGCTCGACCAGCCACTGGGCTCGCCGATGATCAGCGCGTCGGGCCGGGCGTGGGTGGCGCGGATCGCCATCGCGCCACGCGAGCGCGGGGTCTCCTCCTCGACCACGCCGACCACCACGATCCGGCCGGGGAAGTCCACCGCGCCGGCCGCGGCACAGATCATTGCCGCGAGCGGTCCCTTAGCGTCCACCGCGCCGCGGCCGTAGAGTCGGCCGTCCTCGGAGCGGACCGGGAACTGGCCCGAGACGGTGTCCAGGTGCCCGAGGAGCATCACGGTCGGGCCGTCACCGCGCTCGATCACGCCGATCACATTGCCCACGCCGTCGATGTGCGTTCCGAAGCCCAGGCCCGTCATCGCTTCGGCCAGGTAGTCGGCCAGCTCGCGTTCCTGGTAGGAAGAGGAGGGGATCTCCAGCATCTCGCGCAGCAGTCCGGCGGCGTACGTCTCGGTGACGGTGCCGGAAGAAGTGAACGCCCAGTTCATCGTTGCGCTCGTTCCAGTAGGTGGTCGATGATGTGGTCCGCGACGTCGACCCGGTCGGCGAGCGCGGATTGGAAACCGGAGAACTCGACCCGGTGATTGACCTCCAGGACCAGCAGCCGGCCGTCGCGGTCCTCGATCAGATCGACCCCGGCGATGTCGGCGCCGACGGCGGCGGCCGCGTTGAGGGAGAGCTTGTCGATCTCCGGTGTCACCTCGCACGGCAGGGTCCGCCCGCCGAGTGCCACATTGGTCCGCAGGGACTCGCCGGTCCGGTAGACGGCGCCCAGCACTTGACCACCGACCACGATCACCCTGATGTCCCGGTCGGGCTTCCGGATCAGCTCCTGCACATACCCGAGGTGCGACTGCGGGCCGGGCAGCGCGGCGGCGTACTCCAGCACCCCTTCCGCACCGGCCCTGTCGGGCAGCCGGACCACCAGCCGGCCCCATGAGCCGACCAGCGGTTTGATCACTGCCGGATAGCCGATGGAGTCCAGGGCGGCCAGCGCGGCCTGCGGGGTGAGGGCGAGCGCGGTGCGCGGAGTCGGTACCCCGGCCGCCTCCAGGGCCAGGGTGGTGCGCCATTTGTCGCCGCACACCTCGGTCGCGTCCGCGCTGTTGACCACGTCGACCCCCGCGGCGGTGAGGCAACGGGCCGCGTACACCGCGCGGACCTGACCGATCTCCCGGTTCAGCGCGAGACTCCAGGGCTGGTCGCGCCGACCGCCCAGGAACCACTGCCGGCGCGTGTCGACATGGTCGAAGGGGACGCCCCTCCGGTCGAACGCGTCGAACAACCTCTTCTCGTCCGCGCCGACCCTGCTGGCGAGCACCGCGATCCTGCGGTCACCTGGGCGCCCCGGTGTCGCTGTCACGTGACCTCCGTTTTGGAATCACTGGTTGGCCGGACGGCATGACCGGCCCTCCTCGTAGAAAGGAAATTATGCGCGGAGCCGCACCGGGTGCGTCCGCGGGAAGTTTATGCGCGGGTGCTCATTGCGTTGGCTCTCCCCGCTGCTGCTGCGAATTCTGATTACCTGGCTCCGGAGGTCGCCGTGCCATTCTTGAGTGGGTTCGAATACTTGCCGCAAGAGTTGACTGACGGCAGAGAAGAGGGGCAAATATGGGGCACGAATCGAAGCGGATCCCGGTGCTCGCCCTGTGGAGCGCGCCACGCTGCCGCTCCACCGCGTTCGCACGGATGATGACGGAGCGGAACGACCGGGTCGTCGTACATGAACCGCTCTCGCGCGTGGTCGACTTCGGCGAGGTGGAGGTCGGCGACCGGATCGCGCGCGACGAGCGGGAGGTGCTCGCGGCGCTGCGTGCCGTCGCGGCCGAGAAGCCGGTGTTCTTCAAGGACACCACGGACTTCCACTACCCGGCGCTCCTCGCCGACGAGGATTTCCTCTCGGCGGCGACGCACACCTTCATCATCCGCGACCCGGCCGAGGCCATCGCATCGCACCATGCGCTCAACCCGGACCTCGGCCGCGACGAGATCGGCTTCGCCCGGCTGCACGAGATCTTCACCGCGGTACAGGCCGCCACCGGCACCACGCCGGTGGTGATCGACTCCGACGATCTGCTGGGCCGGCCGGCCGAGACCGTGCGGGCGTACTGCGCGGCGGTGGGCATCCCCTTCCTTCCGGACGCCCTGAGCTGGGAGCCGGGCATGCGATCGGAATGGCGATCGACCAGCAAGTGGCACCGCTCGACCAGTGAGACCACCGGCTTCACCCGGAGCGGGAGCGCCGGAGCCGAGACGGTCGCGGCGGACCCGGTGCTGAGCGCCTACCGCGATTACCACCAGCCGTACTACGAGAAGCTGCGCGCCGTCGCGCTCCGGCCATGACCGCTCGTACCGGAACAGTCGACATGATTAGGCGGCGGATGCGCCTGGCGGGGATTCGGCTGTTCAGGGTAGTTACCGTGCGGACGAAGGGTCTGGACGACCGGACTGGGTTTGGAATGTAAGGCGGTGTTTCAGTGAGTCTCAGAACAAGAATGTACGAACCGGTCGACATTTCCGGCCATCGCAACAACACGGCCATCTCCGCGGCGACGGAGACCGGAGCGGGCGCGTTCAATGTATGGAGAAACTCGTTCGCGGCCGAATACCTGCCCGCCGGCGGGAGCCTCGTCCACGTGGACGGTGTGCCCTTCGAGTTTCCTCCGGTCTGCGACGGGCCGGACAACGTCCGCTGCGCCGGACAGTTCATCCGTGTGCCCGAGGGCCGCTACGACTGGATCCATGTCCTGGCGGCGTCCGAACGGCGCTGCGAGGACACCGTCGAGCTGAGCTTCGCCGACGGCTCGGTCGACACGGAACCGCTGCGGGTCTCCGACTTCTGGGCGGCACCCGCGTGGTTCGGCGAGGTCAAGGCGTTCGAGAGCCTCGTCATGCACTACCCGCACCACGTGCAACGTGGTGTTCCGGCGGTGATGTGGGCGCAGCGGGTGCCGGTCACCCGGCGGGCCGGCCTCACCGGCATCCTGCTGCCCCGCAACGTCGCGGTGCACGTCTTCGCGGTCACCCTCCAGCGGACGGAGACCTGACATGACCGTCGACGTGACGACACGGACCTACATGATCACCGGTCCGGAACCCGAGTGGTGGTACCGCGACCTCGTCAGCTGCCTCCAGTCGACGTTCGGTTCGGTCCTGATACGGGAGGGCGCCGACCCGCTGGCCGTGCTCGGCGCGGGGTGGCGGTTCCTGCACCTGCCGGGTGACATCAGGTCCGAGGAGTTCTACTACCCGTGCCCCACCGGTGAATCCGGTGACACCGATCTCGGTGCCGCGCTGGCACCCCACCACGACCTGCACGCGCGCTGGTGGCAGCCCTCCGACGAGAACGACGTCTGGCGAGAGATGCGTGCGGCGCTGGCCGACGACCGCCTGGTCATCGCGGCCGTGGACAACTTCCACCTGCCGTTCCGGCCCGCGTACGCAGACGTGCACGCCGCGCACCTGGTGGTGGTCTACGGCCTCGACGAGACCCGTGGGGTGGTCCACGTCTCGGACGCCATGCCGCCCGCGTTCCGAGGTGCCGTCCCGATCGAGAAGTTCCTGCTGAGCTGGGGCTCGGCCAACCCGACCGACGTCCAGGACGCGTTCTTCAGCGACTCACGGATCGGCCGGCGCTGCCTCGACGTCCGCCTCGGCACTCCGCCGGCGCCGTTGACGCCCGAACTGCTCGGCGGCTACCTGCGCACCGACACCGACGGCTTCACCACGGCCGGCTCCGCCCGTACCGGTCTCGCCGGATACGACGCGTTCGCCGCGGAACTGCTGGAGCGGTGCAGGGCCGGGGACGCCGGCGCGCTGCGCGAGCTGTACCCGTTCGGCTGGGCCATGCAGGCGCAGGCGTCGCTCCACGGTGAGCTGCTGCGCCGCTGCGGCCGCGCATGGGACGATCCGGCGCTCGCCGGAGCGGGACGCGCGGTCGAAGCCGTCGCGCACGCGTGGACCGGACTGCGGTTCACCGGTGCACACGGACTGGCGGACCCGAGCGCGGCCGCCTCCGACATCGCGCACCACGCCAGGACGCTGCGCGGCGCGTACGAGCGTGCGGTCGCCGCCGTCGGAGGGGCGGCGGTGCGGCTGTGACCACACACATATCGACCACCGTGGCCCTGTGGAGTGGAGAGTGATGAGCAAGCTGGCAGCGTTCGGCGGCACGGCGGCCGTGCCGAGAGACCGGCGCCGTGTGCAGTGGCCGTTGGTCGAGGAAGAGGACCGCAAGGCCGTCCTCGACGCGCTCGACGGCGCACGGCTGGTGTCCGACACCGACGGCGTGAACCCGGTGTCCGACCTGGAGGAGAACTGGGCCCGCCGTTTCGGTTTCGCCCACTGCGTCGCGGTGTCCAACGGCACCGCGGCCCTGGCCCTGGCACTCGCGGCGCTCGGCGTCGGACCGGGTGACGAGGTGATCGTGCCGGCGCTCAGCTTCATCGCGACCGGCCTCGCCCCCGTGCACCAGATGGCCGTTCCGGTCTTCGCCGACATCGATCCGGTCACTTTCAACATCGACCCGGACGACGTGGAGCGCCGGATCACACCCCGGACCAAGGCGATCATCCCCGTGCACCTGCACGGCGCGCCCGCCGACATGGACCGGATCACGGCGATCGCGCGCAGGTACGACCTCGCGGTGATCGAGGACGCCGCACAGGCGCCCGGGGCCACCCACCGCGGGCGGCCGGTCGGCGGGATCGGTGACGCGGGGACCTTCAGCCTCCAGGTCAGCAAGAACATACCGACCTGCGGCGAGGGCGGCCTGCTGGTGACCGGCGACGCCGACCTGGCCGAGGCGATGCGCCGCGGCCGACAGTTCGGCGAGGTGATCCAGGCCGGCCGGGAGCGCGACTACGTGTCCTACGGCCTGGGCTGGAACTACAAGATGAACGCCCTCCAGGCCGCGTTCACCAACGCACAGCTCGCCCGGTACGACGGCTACGAGCGCGCGCGGCAGCACAACGTCACCGAGTTCCTCGCGCGGCTCGCGCAGCTGCCCGGCCTGCGGGTGCCCACCGCGCTGCCGGACACCACCCACGCCTGGCACATCCTGCGCTTCCGGTTCGACCCGGCCGCGTTCGGCCTGGACGGGGTGCGGCCGGAGGCGCTGCGCTCGGCGATGCGGCGACTGCTGCGCGCCGAGGGCGTACCGATGTCGCAGTACCAGCTCATGCCGCTGCCCGACCAGAACGTGTTCGTGGACCGCGTCGGCTTCGGCTCGGGCTACCCGTGGTCCGTGACCGGTGCCCGTGGAACGGTCGCGGGTGCCGGCTACCCGGTGACCCGGGCGGTCATCGCCGACTCCCTCACCATCCAGAAGCGTCACCTCCACCCGGCGGCGGGCGAACTGCTCGGCATGTACGCGGACGCCTTCGAGAAGGTGTGGGCGAACAGGGACATGGTGGCCACGCTCGCGAAGGCGGCCTCATGACCGTCACGCCGGTCCTGGAACGGGACACCCTGGGCACGGTCGCCGCACGTATCCGCTCCCATGTCGTCGACATGTGCGCGGGGCCCGAAGGCGGCCATCTCGGCGGTGCGTTCTCCTGCGCCGACGTGCTCGCCGCGCTGTACTTCTCGGTGCTGGACGTGGATCCGCTGCGGCCGGACGACCCGGATCGCGACCGCTTCCTGCTCAGCAAGGGCCACGCCGCCGTCGGCCTCTACGCGACGCTGGCCGAACGGGGTTTCTTCCCGGTGGAGGAACTCGCCGGATACGGCCGCCCCGGCAGCCGGCTGATGGGCCATCCGGTGCGCGCGGTGCCCGGTGTGGAGTTGCCGACCGGATCGCTCGGCCACGGACTCGCGCTGGGCTGCGGCTTCGCGCTGGCCGCCCGGTACGCCGGACGGGACGCGCGCACCTTCGTCCTGCTCGGCGACGGCGAGCTCCAGGAGGGCTCGGTCTGGGAGGCGGCCGTCGGGGCCGCGTCGCTGCGCCTCGACCGGCTGGTCGCGGTGGTGGACCGCAACGGACTCCAGCTGACCGGTTCCACCGACGGCATCGCGCCGATGGAACCGCTGGCCGACCGCTGGCGCAGTTTCGGCTGGGCGGTCCGCGACGTGGACGGCCACGACCCGGAGCGGCTGGCGGAGCACCTGAGCGCCGCGCCGTGGGAGCCGGGCAAGCCGAGCGTGCTGATCGCCCGCACGGTCAAGGGCCACGGACTGCCGTTCCTCGCCGGCCGCCCTGCCAGTCACTACGTGACGCTGTCGGCGCGCAACCACGCGCGGGCGGTCCGCGCCCTGCGAGACACGGACACGACCGGATGAGCCGCGCGACCCGGGAGGCGTACCGGGACAGTCTGCTGCCGCTGCTCAAGCGGTATCCCGAGCTGATGTGCCTGGACTCCGACACCGGTCTGTTCAACGCCGCGTACGCCGAGGCGGCCGGCGAGCAGTACCTCAACCTCGGTATCGCCGAGCACAACCTGATGGGCATCGCCGCCGGGATGGCGGCGTGCGGGCGGGTCCCGTTCGTCAACACGATGGCCGCCTTCGCCACGTCCCGGGCACTGGAGGCCATCAAGATCGACATCGCCTACAACCGGTTGCCGGTCCGCGTCATGGCCACCCACGGCGGTCTCGCCGCGGGCCATCTCGGTCCGACGCACCAGGCCCTGGAGGATCTGGCCGTGATGCGTGTGCTGCCCGGGATGACCGTGGTGGTGCCCGCCGACGCCGCCGCCACGGAGGCGTTCGTCGAGCAGAGCCTCGACCTGCCCGGACCCCTCTACGTCCGACTCGGCCGCAAACCGACGCCGGACCTGCCCGCGGCCCCGCCGCCCGTCATAGGGAAGGCGCAGACGCTGCGGCAGGGCGGCGACGTGGTGCTCGCGAGCTGTGGTCCGTACCCCGTGCTCGCCTGCCTAGCCGCGGCGGAAGTCCTGGCTGCGCAGGGGATCGGGGCGACCGTGCTGAACATGCACACCCTGCGGCCGTTCGACACGCAGACGCTGGTGGCGGCCGCCCGGCCGGCCTCGCTCGTAGTGACGCTGGAGGAGCACTGGCGCGGCGGCGGTCTCGGTGGCGCAGTGGCCGAAGCACTGGCGGAGACGGTGCCCAGGAGAGTGCTGCGACTCGGCATGCCGGATCAGTTCGTCGACACGGTCGGCAACCAGGAACACCTCGTCAACCACTACGACCTCACCGCGGAGCGGGTGGTGAGGACGGTCCGTACCGCCCTCGACCGCGGCCGCGCCGACCTCGTCCCCTCCCCCTCGTGACACGTGGACCCCCGAAGGAGGCAAGTGCCGTGGACCCCACGCGCAGCCATGTAGTCCATATCGGTTTCGCCGAGCAGCACATCGACTCGATCGAGTTCGGTGAACACCAGGTGTCCCTGCTGGTGCACCGGCATGTCGCCGAGCGCATGTCACACGCGGCGCGGCAGCGGTTCGCCCGCATCGGCGTTCTCGACGTGCCGCACACGCTGGACTTCGAAGACTACGACCGGGCCCTTGACCAGATGATCCGCCTGGTCGAGGAGTTCGCCGCGGAACTCGGCCCGCCGACCGCCGTCGTCGCCATGTACGAACAGGTCACTCTGCCCGCGGCGCGCCTGCGCGACCACTTCGGTGTGCAGGGAGTCGACACCGACACCGCGCTGCTCTGCCGTGACAAGGTCCGGATGAAGGAGGCCATGCGGAGCGGCGGCATACGCGTCCCCGCGTTCTGGGCGGTGGACGCGAGCACTCCGTACGCCGACCTCGAGAAGATCGCCGAGGCCGTGCCGGGCCGGATCGTCCTCAAGCCGCAACGGCAGGCCGGCAGCTTCGGCATCCTGGTCTTCCGCGACGGGGCGGAGTTCCTCGCGCACGCCCGGGCCCATGGGATCCCCGACGATCACGAGGTCGAGGAGTTCGTCGAAGGCGACGTCTGCCATGTCGACGGAGTGGTACGCGACGGTGAGATCCGTTTCATCAGCGCCTCCCGATACATCGGCGATTGCCTGACCTTCCAGAACGGCGAGCAGCATCTCTCGGCCGTCACCTTCGACGACGCCTCGACGTTGGCACAGATCACCGATTTCACCGCACGCGTGCTGAAATCACTGGGGCTGCACACCAGCACCTTCCACCTGGAGCTGTTTCTCACCCCCGACGACGAACTGGTCTTCCTCGAGGTCGGCAACCGCTTCGGCGGCGCCTACATCAGCGACTCCATCCGCGCGGTCTACGGCGTCGATCTGGTCCGCGAGTCCGTCCTCGCCTGCATGGGCCTGCCGTCCGAGGTCGGGGCCGTCACCGGCATCCTGGACCACGAGGGCGTCGGCGCCTCCGGCTGGCTCTACTCGGCACTGCCGGAGAGCGAGCCCTGCGTGGTCAGGCGCATCCGGGGCCTCGACACGTGCCCGGACTCCGTGGTGCTGTCCGACACCCCCAACATCGGCCAGACGCTCAACGACGACATCACGGTCTTCCCCACCGCCGGCAGATTCGCGTTCTCCGGAGCGACCACGGCGGAAGTCGAGCGGGACATACGGCGGCTGGCCGCCTCCTATTCCCTCGAGACAACTCCCCGGAGGATCCACTCATGAGCACAGGCAGTGCCGGCGGTGCCACGTTGCGACTGGAGGATCTGCACGGCTCCTTGTCCGACCCGGTGCTGAGTTCCATGACGCTCCTCAACGAGATCACGGGGCGATTCCCGGAAGCCGTCTCCTTCGCGGCCGGGCGGCCCTACGAGGAGTTCTACGATCCGCTGCAGATCCACGACCACCTGGAGCGGTTCCGCAAGTATCTCGAGGTGGAGCGCGGCCTCGACCCCGACCAGGTACGGACAGCGCTCTTCCAGTACGGACACACCAAGGGGCTGTTGACGGACCTCCTGGTGCGGCACCTGGCCGCCGACGAGGGGGTGAGCGTCGTCCCCGAGTCCGTCGTGGTGACCACCGGCTGCCAGGAGGCGATGATCCTGCTGCTGCGCGCCCTGCGCACGGGCAGCGAGGACGTCATCCTGGCTCCGGCACCGACCTACGTGGGTTTCCTCGGGGCGGCGCGCCTGATGGACATGCCGGTCCTGCCCGTCGCGGAGGGCACCGGGGGCATCGACGTCGAGGACCTGGTGACACAGATAGGCCGGGCCCGGCGGCGGGGACTCAACCCGCGCGCCTGCTACGTGGTGCCGGACTTCGCCAATCCCAGTGGGCTCAGCATGAGCCTCGCCGATCGCCGGCGGCTCCTCGACGTGGCGGAGCGGGAGGACGTCCTGATCATCGAGGACAACCCGTACTCCCTGTTCAACGCCGACGGCCGGCGCCTGCCCTCACTCAAGTCGCTGGACACCGCTCAACGCGTCGTCTACGTGGGCTCGTTCGCCAAGACGGCCTTCCCGGGTGCTCGCGTCGGCTATCTGGTCGCCGACCAACCGGTCACGGGCACCGGTGCCGGCGAGGGCCCGCTGCTGGCCGACCAGCTCGCCAAGCTCAAGAGCATGCTGACGCTGAACACGTCGACCGTCTCCCAGGCCGTGATCGGCGGAAAGCTGCTGGCGAACGACTGCAGCATGACCAGGGCCACCGAGCGCGAGGCGGAGATCTACCGCCGCAACCTCGCCGCGGTCCTGGCCGGCCTGGACAGGCACTTCCCCGCTCCGGACGACGGCTCGCGTCCCCGGACGACCTGGAACGTTCCGGGCGGTGGCATGTTCGCGGTGGTCTCCCTGCCCTTCGAAGCCGACGCCGCGATGCTCGAGTACTCGGCGAGCCGGTTCGGCGTGTTGTGGACCCCGATGCGCTACTTCTATCCCCAGGGCGGAGGTACGCACCAGATCCGCCTCTCCTTCAGTGTGCTCACCCCCGAACGGATCGAGGAGGGTCTCGCACGGCTCGCCGCCCTCGTCCGCGACCGTACGGCCTGATCGTCCGGCGGCGAGTCTCGCCGGCGACCCACCTGGACCGGAAGCCCCGCGGGTCTACGACCCGCGGGGCTTCCGTGTCGTGCACGTTCCGCGGTCGACGGGCGGCCTCGGGCGGTGGTGAACAGGACCGGCCGGCACCGCGTTCGGTGCCGGCTCCGCCTTCCGGCGCGGCCCTGTCCGGGTGCCGCTAACGCTCCGCCGTCTCCTGCCGCGCGAGCTCCCGGGCCGTGGCGGTGACGTCCGTGAGCAGGGCGTCGATGTCGGCCTCGGTCGTCGTCGGATTGAGGAAGACCAGCTTCAGATGGACCCGCGGCGTGCCGTCCGGTCCCGGGATCTTCGTACGGGCGAGCAGCGCGCGGCCGTCCGCCATCAGCTTGCGGCGGAGCGCCGCGTTGAAGGCGTTCTCGTCCGCCGCCGGGGTCCCGTCCTCGGCAGCACAGCGGAAGATGACCGTGGTGAGCAGCGGGTCCGCCACAAGCTCCAGGCCGTCGGTGGCCGCGATCCGGCTCGCGGCGTAGCGCGCCAGCTCGTGGCAGGTGTCCACCCAGTCGGCCATGCCCTCCCGGCCGACCGTGAGGAGCGTGGCGGCCATCTTGAAGGCGTCGGAGCGACGGGTGGTCTGGAGCGAGGTGCCGAGCAGGGAGGTGAAGCCGAAGGTCTCGTCGTCGGACGGGTTCAGGTAGACGGCCTGCTCGTCGAGGCACTCCATGTGCTCGCGGTCACGGACCACGATCACGCTCGAAGAGGCCGGGGTCCAGCCGAACTTGTGCAGGTCGAAGGCGACCGAGTCGGCCCGGTCGAGGCCGGTCAGGAGCGGGGCCAGCCTCGGCGAGAACAGCGCGCCGATGCCGTACGCGGCGTCGACGTGCAGCCAGATCCCGTACTCGGCGGCGAGATCCGCCAGTTCGGGCAGCGGGTCGAACGAGCCGTGGTCGGTGGTGCCGGCCGTGGCGACGACAGCGACGGGGACCTCGTCGGCGTCGAAGCCCTCGACGATCCGGCGGGCTTCGGCGGCGAGCATCCGGCCCCGGTCGTCCACCGGCACCTTCACCACGGCGGACCGGCCGAGCCCCAGGAAACCGGCGGCCCGCGCGACCGAGAAGTGAGCGGCCTCGGAGCACAGGATCCGGGGGCGGACCGGGCGCCCCGCGAGCCCCGTCGCCGACACCTCTCCGGTGTCCTTCAGCGCACGGTCCCGGCTGAACAGCAGGCCCATCAGGTTCGAGATGGAGCCGCCGGGCGTCAGGGTCCCGCCGGCCTGCGCGTCGAAGCCGATCCAGGAGGCCATCTCCTGGACGAGCCGCCGCTCCAGTTCGAGCGCGAACGGGCCGCTCTCCCAGGCGTGCAGGGACTGGTTGAGCGCGGCGGCGAGCAGTTCGGCGGCGGCGGACGCGGCGGTGGGCGCGCACTGCATCCGGGCCACAGCCGAGGGGTGGGTGAGATCGACGGCCCACATCGCGTACGCCTCGAAGAGCGCCCGCACCCGCTGCGCGCTGGGCTCGTCGGCGAGGAAGCGCCCGCCGCCCAGCACCTCGCGCACCGCGGCGACGGCCGCCTCGGGGCCGCCGGGTGCCACCGGGCCGTTCCGCTTGAGGGCGGCGTCACCGAGGGCGCCCAGGGCCGTGTCCAGGAGGCTCCTGAGCTGCTCCAGACCCTCCGGACGGCCTGCGAGGGCGGCGTTCCTGCCAGTGGAGATCATGACTTCCGGGTTCCTTCGCTGAGGGTGGGAGAGGGGGTGGGGGCCGGGTCGGGGGCGGGGGTGCCGCGGGAGCCGCGGATGACGCCGATCGAGGCGGCCACGACCGCGATCAGGCCCGTCACCTGGACCGGGGACAGGGTCTCGCGCAGGACGAGCAGGGCGACCAGGGCGCCGATGGCGGGTTCCAGGCTGAGCAGCACCCCGAAGACCAGGGTGGACACCCGGCGCAGGGTCTCCATCTCGCAGGTGTACGGGACGAGCGAGGACAGCATCGCGACACCGAAGCCGAAGGCGAGCACCTCGGGACGGGCGAGCGCCTGCGCCCCCTCCGCGAGCCCGGCCGGCAAGGAGCACAGCGTGCCGAAGGCCATGGCGAGCGCCAGCCCCCCGCCGGGCAGTACCGCCCCCACCCTGGCCGACAGCGGCACGTACGAGCCCCAGAAGACGGCGCAGGCGAGGGCGATCAGCAGGCCGGTGAAACCCGCCGCGCCGCCCTGCCAGCCGAGGAGCGCGATGCCGGAGGCCGCGAGCACGATCCACAGCCGGTCGCCGGCCCGGCGCGAGGACAGGCCGGCGACCGTGAGCGGTCCCGCCATGCCCACGGTGAGCGCCACCCCTACCGGCATCCGGGCCATGGCGAGGTAGAAGCAGATGTTCATGCCCGCGATGGCCACGCCGAGGGCGGCCACGGTGCCCGCCGTACGCCGGTCGAGGCGCACGGAGGGCCGCCACCACAGCAGGAGCACCAGGCCCGAGAAGCCGAGCCGCATCAGGGTCACCGTCGCCGGGCCGGCCGTGCCGAACAGGTGCTTGGCGAAGGCCGCGCCCAGCTGGGTGCTGACCATGCCGATCAGCATCAGCGCCGGCGCCGGGACCACGCCGATGCCCCGGCGGGCGGCGGCACCCGTTCCCACGCCCGCGTTCGGGCTCGTCACAGCGCTCGCGCGCGTTGCGGTGTCGACGTTCATGGCGTGAGCAGCACCTTGCCGGTGGTACCGCGGCCTTCGATCAGCTCGTGGGCCCGAGCCGCTTCGGCCAGCGGCAGCCGCGCCCGCACGTCCGGGCGTACGACGCCCTGGGCGACGTAGCGGAACAGGTCGGCGGCCGCGGCCCGCAGGGACGGCGCGTCCGGCACGTGGTCGGCGAGTGTGGGACGGGTCAGGTGGAGCGAGCCGGAGGTGCGCAGCAGTTCCACGTCGATGGGCGGGAGGGGGCCGCTGGACAGGCCGCAGACGACGAGGGTGCCGCGCCGGCGCAGGGCCCTGACGCTGGTCTCGAAGGTGGCAGCGCCGACCGAGTCGTAGACCACGTGCGCCCCCTCGCCGCCGGTGAGTTCGCGCACGGCCTGCGCGAACTCCTCGTAAGGGACGGCGTGGTGGGCGCCGGCCGCCAGGGCGGTCTCCCGCTTCTCCTTGCTGGACGCGACGGCGACGACGTTCGCGCCGCGGTGCGCGGCCAGCTGCACGAGGAGCTGGCCCAGGCCGCCGGCACCGGCGAGGACGACGACGGTCTCGCCGGGCGCCACCGGGTGGGTGGTGTGGCTGAGGTAGTGCGCGGCGAGGCCCTGGAGCAGGACGGCGGCCGCGTCGTCGAGGGGCACCGTCTCGGGGACGGGGACCAGCTTGGCCACGGGGACAGCGGTGTACTCGGCGTAGGCGCCGAGCTGGGTCGCGTAGGCGACGCGGTCGCCCGGGGCGACGTCGTCGACGCCCTCGCCGACGGCGGTGACGATGCCGGCGGCCTCCTGGCCGGGGACGAGCGGGTACGGGGCCGGATAGGTGCCGTTGCGGTAGTAGACGTCGATGAAGTTGAGGCCGATGGCGGCGTTGCGGACGACGGCATGGCCGGGGTGGGCGACCGGTTCGGGGAGCTGCGTGAGGGCGAGGGCGGAGGGGGCACCGGCATCGGTGACGTGGACGGCTCGCATCAGATCGGTTCCTCGATTCGCGGGGTGCGGGGGGCGGAGACGGGCGCGGGGGCGGAACGGGACGGAGCGGCGGGCGGCTCCTGCTCCTGGAACACGCGGCGGAAGTGGTTGATGTCGTCGGTGAGGCCCCGCATCAACCCCTCCAGGCCGGATTCCGGGCCGTCGATCGCGTGCAGCAGCTCAGTGTTGCGGCGCACATGGGCCGGCGAGAACGGCAGCGCGCCCGTCGACAGGTAGCGGATGGCGCCGGAGCGGTCGCGTCGCGGGATGAGGTCGGAGCGGGCGTACCGGCTGGCGCTGAAGGGGATGTCGAGGCGTCCCTCCGCGAACGCCTCGACGATCGCCCCGATCAGATCCGGCTGCTTCAGGAGCGGCTCGACGAGGTCGGCGACCTCGGCGAGGATCCACTCCATCTCCCGGCTCACCTGGTCCTCGTCGACGGTGATGAAGTCGAGGAGCGGCGAGTTGGCGCGGGCGGCGAGCCGCAGGCCCTCCACGTTCGCAGTCGTGTCGGGGATCCCGTACGCCTCCTGGTGGGTCTTGGTGATCAGCTTGGAGGCACCGCCGAGCCGGGCGACCAGCGCGCCGTAGAAGATCAGGTCCTCCGCGTTGCCGCGCTGCCGGGGGAAGACGCCCATGAACTCGTGGAGCACCGCGTGGACGGTGCTGCCGGCGGGGAGGTAGCGCTCGGCCAGCACGGGGATGCTCCGCAGGGCCGCGACATCCTGGGCGAGATGGCCGCCTTGCGGATACGCGACGGAGATGCAGCGGACACCGGCGCGGGCGGCGAGCACCGCCTCCAGGACACTGACGGCGAGGCTGATGGAGGGGGGCACGAGTACGGCGGTGAGCGTGCCGAACAGTTCACGGTCGATGACCACCCCGTGCTCGGCGAGTTCTCCGCATCGCCGGTCCACGTCCTGCCAGGCGCCGAGGGACGCCGCGAGCGGCACGGCCTTCGAGTACGGCAGGTTGTACGAGATCCCGCCGCCCTCGAAGGAGGTGATGCCGGAGGCCACGGCCACGTCGAACAGGACGCGGGCGTCCGGGGAGCCGTGCCGGATCTCCAGCGGCGCCGCGATCAGCTCGTTGAGCTCGCGGCCGCGCCGCCAGCCGTGTGCCACCATCGGGTAGCCGTTGAGGTCGGCGGGGCGGAGATTGAGGGTGCGCAGCGCCTCCTCGAAGCGCAGCAGCCGGGTGTGCGAGTCGATGGTGAGGGTCAGGATGTCGGGCGCGACCTCGGCCTCCAGGGTGGCGAGGAGGGCCTTCATCTCCTCGTGCCCGCCGACGCCGCAGCGCGGCTGGATCGCCACCCTGCCCCGCGTGCGGCACCGGTCGAGGACCTCGGCAGCGGTGGGCTTGCCGAGCGAGGTGATGTACGCAGCGGACTCGGCCGGCGTCGGCAGCGCCCCCGCCGCCGGGTCGGGGCGCGACCCCGTGCCGAGTGCCGGGAGCGACGTCAGGCTCATGACGCCACCAGGCCGAGGGCCACCACGGCGCGCTCGCGGCCGGCATGCAACGTGTCCAGCAGGTCCGGGAGTTCGGACGGGTCGCCCAGGATGTGGTCCACGCCGGCAGCATAGAGGCGGTCGTGCGAGGAGCCGTCCTTGTGACTGCCGACCGACAGGTTGCCGCCGACGATCACGGGGCAGGTGATCAGGCCGGACTGCTTGGCCCGGTCGAGTCCGCGCAGGTCCTCGTGGACGTGGCCGTTGAGGCTGCCGATGATGACGGCCTCGGCCTCCGGGTGGCGGACGCACGCCTCGGCGAACTCCTCGACGGAGGTGCACGTGCCGAGGTTGACGACCTCGAAGCCGAGGCCGCGCAGAAAGAAGGCGATCAGGTGGTTGGCCACGGCGTGGCTGTCGCTGGCCGCCACGCCCAGGACGACCTTGCGGGCGGCTGTCGAGCGGGTGAGCCGGTTCGGTACCGAAGACATCAGAAGCTCCTCATCGTCCGGGTCGAATGCGTCAGTCGTCGAAGGCCGCGAACAGCTCGCGCTTGCTGACCGCCTTCAGCCGCTTCACGTCGAACTCCTCGGCATCGGCGGCCGCCAGCGAGTCGAAGACGTGGGAGATCGCCGGGATCAGCCCCCAGACCTCGTGGTAGGGCGGCCAGCCCTGGTGTCCGGAGTCGATGTCCTGCTGGCGGGCGAAGACGTAGTCCGCCCACTGGGGGGCGGCCGGGTAGCGGTGGTGGAAATCGTGGACGACGGTGTCACCGGTCAGGACCAGGTAGCGCGACGGGGCGTGCAGGAAGACCAGGCGCAGTGTCCAGCGGACCCAGGCGCCGGCGCGGCGGGCGAGGGGCAGGTCCGGGGAGGGCAGCGCGTCACCGATGAAGATGGCGTTGGTCAGGCTGGAGAAGTACGCGCGGCCGTGCCGGATCGCGGTGCCCGGAACGGGAAAGGTGTGCTTGACGCACAGCCGCAGGGTGTTGCTGATCTGGAACAACGGGAACAGCGGCACGAACCAGACGACGAGCAGGGTCTGCCAGGTGCCGGTGAGCACGGTGGCGGTGACGGTCGTGCCGTACAGCAGGAGCGCCGACGTCCGCTCGCTGCGCGCCGACTCGCTCCAGAAGGAGCGGACGCGGGACACCGCGAAGCTGAAGTGGAACCGCGGTGAGACGAGCTTCAGCAGCAGCCTGCGCCACATCTGCCGGCGTGTCATGCCTGGATGCATCTGGAGGCTGACCAGGAACGCCTGGACGGTGGGGTCCTTGAGCGTCATGTGCTGCGCCGCGTGGTGGTCGCGGACGTGCTCCCGGCTGTAGCGCTGGAAGTTCTGGATGATGAGCACGCTGGAGATGGCGTGGCCGATGGCCCGGTCCACTCGACGCCGGCGGTACATGTTCCGGTGCGAGCACTGGTGGTAGACCATCATGCGCAGGTTGCGCATCCCGTGCAGGGTCACCGCCCAGCCGACAGGCAGCAGCAGGCCGTGGCCGAGGGTGTGGGCGAGCACGCTGACCAGCGTTCCCAGCACCAGCGAAACCGTGGCGGTGGCCAGGTGGAAGCCGGGTGTCCAGCCCGGGGACCGCTGCCCCGGCAGTGCCTTGCCGGTGAACAGCGTGGCCGGGAGCTGTAGCAGCCGGGGCAGGCGCCGCATGGTCTCCCGGGGGTCGGACGACGTGGCCGGCGGGGACGCCGGCGGTGCGGTGGTGGCCACCCTGGGGGTCGACGAGTCGAGCAGGCTCATGGAGAAACTCCTCTGCTTGCAGGAGACAGGACGTGAAGGTGGTGTGGTGGTGCGAGCCGGGACGGACGAGGCGGGCCGTGCCGGAGGACGACGCGGCGGACCGGAACCTCTGCCGCCGCCCCGTCGGGCCCTTACTGCTCCTCCGCGACCTGGACGGTCGCGGAGTCCATGAGGCGGCACTGGCACGCGAGACGGAAAGCGCCGCCTGTCCGTCCCAGGTCCTCCAGGAAGTCCTGCTCGTCGGCGTTCATCTCCCCGAGCGAGCCGGCCCCGTCCAGCACCTCGATGACGCAGGCGCCACAGGCGCCCGACTGGCAACCGAAGGGGATGACCCGGTGAGAGGTCTCGTTCTCCAGGTCGGTGAGCGGTGCGCCGGCCGGGAGGAGGACCTCCAGGCCGTGTGGCATCAGGGTGAGTTTGTGCGAAACCAACGCTGTCTCAGCTCCTACGCAGGGACCAGTGCGGGATGGGCGTCAGAGGAGTGGCCGGGGGCGAGGCGGGCGCCGGGGCGCAGTGCCACGGCGGCGTGGTTGACGGCGGTGGCGGCCTCGCCGAAGCCGACCGAGATGAGGGGAACGCGGCCTGTATAGGTGCACCCGTCACCGACGGCGTACACCCCGGGAAGGCTGGTGCGCATGGTGGCGTCCACACGGATCTGCCGGTACTCCAGCTCCATCCCCCAGCCGGCCAGGGGACCGAGGTTGGTGACGAAGCCCAGTGCCGTGATCAGTGTGTGCGCGGGCAGGTTCAGGGTGCCGCCGTTCTCGGTGCGGACGTCCACGGAGGCCAGGCGGCCGGTTCCGTGACAGGCGATCACCTGGGCGTCGGTGAGGACGCGTACGGGGGAGCGGTACAGCTGCCGCACACTGTGCTCGTGGGCGCGGAAGGACGTCCGGCGATGGACGAGGGTGACCGACCGGGCGATCGGGGCCAGCGCCAGTGCCCAGTCCACCGCGCTGTCACCACCGCCGGTGATCACCACGTCGCGGGCCCGGTGCTCCTCCAGGCGCGGTACGTGGTAGACGACGCCTCGGCCCTCGTACGCAACGGCACAGGGCAGCTTGCGCGGGGTGACCCTGCCCAGACCGGCAGCGACGAGGACGGCCCCGGCGCGGATCCGGGCACCGTGGTCGGTGCCGAGGATCCAGCGGGGGCCGTCCGCCGCCAGGGTGGTGGCCGTATGGCCGAGCAGGTAACGGGGCTTGAAGGGCGCCGCCTGGCGGACCAGGTTGTCGATGAGTTCGCGGCCCGTGACGGCGGGGTGCGCGGCGATGTCGTACAGCAGCTTCTCGGGATACATCGCGGCCACCTGACCGCCCGGTTCGGACAGCGCGTCGACGACCGCGGTGCTCAGGCCGCGGAAGCCCGCGTAGTACGCGCCGTACAGGCCGGTGGGGCCGGCACCGACGATGGCGAGGTCGACGTCGGTCGGGCCGTCTTCCGGCCCGGACGTCGCCGGTGTCTCAGGTGCCACTGCGCTCACTTCCCCGTTCGTTCAGTCCCAGACGCAGGCGCAGGAATCCGACGATCCCGTCCAGTGCCTCCCGTGCAACGTCGAGTACGGCCGCCATGGACAGGAAGCCGTGCGGCAGATCCGCGTACTGACGGTGCTCCACCGGAACCTGGGCGCGCGCGAGTGCCTCCGCGTAGTCGTTTCCCTCGTCGCGCAGCGGGCAGAACTCGGCCGTGATCATGAGTGCGGGGGGGAGTCCACTGTGGTCGGTCGCGTTGAGCGGTGAGGCGTAGGGCGAGTCGCCGTCGGCGGGATCGGCGAGGTAGAGGTCCCAGAACCAGGGGACCGAGTGGCCGTTGAAGAACATCGGATCCCTGTTCTCACGCATGGAATCCGTCTCCGAGCCGTAGCGCATCGCCGGGTAGACGAGCACCTGGGCGCTGATCCGCGGTCCGTCCTGGTCCCTGGCCAATAGGGAGACCGCCGCGGCCAGGGTGCCGCCGTTGCTGTCCCCGGCGACGGCGATGCGTGAACCGTCGACGCCGATCCGGGACCCGTTCTCCGCCACCCAGGTCACGGCGGCGTAGCAGTCGTCGATGGCTGCCGGGAACGGGTGCTCGGGCGCCAGTCGGTAGCTCACGGAGACGACCACGCAGGAAACCATGCTGCACAGCGCACGGCAGAACGCCTCGGACGTGTCCAGGGAGCCGACGGCGAAACCGCCGCCGAAGAAATAGACCAGTACGGGGAGCGGGCCCTTGCTCTCGGTCGGCGGGCGGTAGACCCTGAGCGTCATCGGGCCGGCCGGACCGGCGATATCCATGTCGAATATCTCTTTGGGTTGTTCGATCCAGTCCCAGACCGAGGCTTCCGTCGCGGCGTCCGCTTTTCGGGCCTCTTCCACCGACATGGTGTAGAGAGGGGTGAACCCGGTTGCCAGACGATAGTTTCTGATGCCCGCAACGACGGGATGAAGCGGCATTGAAGCGCCCCCATTTCTTCGGTGTCGACGGTGCAGAACGAGGTACGGGAGCCGCACCGAGAAGCACGCTATGATCGGGCCGACACCGTGCGCGTCCGCGACAAGTTCAGGTGCGGGGCACATCGCGTTGATCTTTCGCCTCCGTGCCTAAGCATGCCGCTTATTCCCGTATGGCCTCCCTCCTTGCCACCCTTTCCTCGGCAGCGATCCAGAGCGTCATACGGAATTGAGGGGAAGTACGCCGACTCATGACCATCGAAAACCCTGAGAAACGCCCGGAAGCGCACCCCGCACGGGTCTACGACTACTTCATAGGCGGCGAGAACGGTCTTGAGGCCGACCGGGCGGCAGGCGCCTGGATCGGCATGCAGGCCCCCGACCTGCTGACGACGATGCGGGCGAACCGCGCCTTTCTGTCACGGGCGGTGCGCCGGCTGGCCCAACAGGGCGTTGACCAGTTCATCGACATCGGTTCCGGCTTCCCCGTGTCGCCGAACACGCACGAGATCGCCCGGCAGGAGTCCCCTTCGGTTTCCGTCGTCTACTGCGACATCGATCCCGCGGTCGGGCGGCGCACGCGTGAACTCATCGCCGATCAGCAGGGAACCGACTTCGTCCTGGGCGACATCCAGAACCCCGACGAGCTGCTGGCCCAGCCGGCCGTCCAGGCGCTGATCCGTTCCGGCCGTCCGGTGGCCTGTGTGCTGGGCGCGGTCCTGCACTTCGTGCCGGAAAGCGCGGATCCGCTCCGGATCACCGCGGCCCTGCGCGAAGCCCTGCCGCAGGGCAGCTGTCTTGTCGTCTCCCACATCGCAGGCGACATTCCCTGGGGGGACTCCAACAATGAGGAGACGCTTAGGCGCGCTTTCGAGGACATGTATCCGCGGACCCGTGAACAGGTCGCTCGTTTCTTCGGCGACTGGGAATTGGTCGCGCCCGGTGTCGTGCCGGCGTCGCAATGGCATCCCACGGGACAGACCGCCGGGTCTCCCGAAGCCGCCCTTTACGGCGGAGTCGCCCGCAAGATCTGAGCCGCCGGGCGGAACGTGTCGCAGGAACACGGCCGCGGGCCGCAGGGGATTCCTCCTGCGGCCCGCGGTGCTTTCGTGCGACCACGCGATGGATGCGTCCACGCACGGTTACCGGTGGACGCGCGGGTGAGGGAGCGGTGACGGGAACACCTGCGCGGCGGCCCCGACGAGATCCGTGCCGCTGCGGACGGAGGGAGGGGGTGCAGGCCCGAGCACCGCGAGCGTGCCCACGTACGGGGCGGGCAGCGGGAGGTCCCGGAGCGTGTAGTCCTCCGGGCGGCCGAGTTCCTCGGGCAGCGCACGCAGCGTGGAGCCGAGGACCTCCAGGCGCCCCGGATGGACCTGAAGTCCCTTGCCGGCGGCCTTGAGCACGGCTTCCTTGCACGTCCACAGCCGTGCGAAGTCGGCATAGTCCGAGCAGACCGCGCGTTCCCGCTCCGTCAGCGCCGCAGCCGGCGGCCGCACCCCGGCCGTGGCGTCCTCGATGTCGAGGCCGACGGTCCGGTCCGAGACGGCGACCACGGCGAGCCCTCCGGCGTGCGAGAGCGAGAAGTCCAGACCCGGGTCGGCGGACTCCACGACCGGTTTCCCGTGCCCCGGGTCACCGCAGTGGGCGCAGGTCCGGTCGAAGCTCAAGTCCGCCGGATCCCGGCCCAGCTTCTCGCCGAGGACGAGTCGCGCCAGCACCCATGCGGCCAGAGCGCGGTTGCGGTCCGCCTCGCACAGGATCCGTCGACGGCGGGCGCGGTCGCGCCCGTCCAGGAGTACGGCGAGCGACTCGGGCACCTGGTCGACGCCGACGTACCAGACGTCAGTCACGGACGCTCCGCTCCACCGTGCGGTGCGGATCGCCGGGTCCGGGCCTGGCACTCGACCCGGCGATCCCGCCCCTTCCTCCGCGCACCGGCCCGGGCGGCCCGGCGAGCCACCGCAGCGAGGCATCGGGGGAGCGCACCAGCCGGCGCCCGGGCACACGTCGCACGACGCTCTTCCGTCTCTCTCGTTCGGGCCGGCGGTTCAGGCCACCGGTGCGAAGAAGTTCTCGTTGATCCGGTCGAGGGTGCGGAAGTCGGCCACGCTCAACCTGGTGACGTCGATGCTCCTTCCGGTGAGCTCCTCCAGAAGACCGATGAACTCCATGAACGACACCGACGCGATGAGCCGGGATTCGATGAGATCGGTGTCGTTGGCGATCTCTCCGTCCAGATCCGGGTTCTTGGACCGGATCCAGGTGACGATTTCCTCCATGTCCAACCTTCCTAGGCTGCTGATTCGTTGACTGCGACGAGCGCCCGCCGGGCGTCGCCGTGCACCTGTAGGAGCGCATGGACCCAGCGCTCCACACCGAACGCCAGACACCCGCTGTAGGCGGACTCGCCCCCGAAGGAGATGTTCAGGCGCTCACCGAAGAAGTTGCGGTGGCGGTTGACCGACGCGATGGCGGTACCGTCGTCCGACACGAACTCGAACTTCACCGGGTCCAGCTGGTTGAGCACCGACCGCGCGCCGTCACCGAGGTAGAACGGGTCGGTCGCAGGCTCCTTGCGTATCTTGATCCCGAGCTGGTCGGCCAGGCCCAGGACGATTTCGGTCGACCGGCTCAGATGGTCCACCACACCGTCCTGGCTGCCGATGTACAGCGCTTCGCGCATGTGGAAGGCACGGAGCCGGCGCAGGCCGTCGTAGTGCTCCTCGTTCCGGAAGCAGCGACCGATCCCCGTGATGACCTCGGGGGTCTCGATGTCCCGTCGCTGCCGCGACGCCAGCAGGCCGTAGCACGTCGCCGTGGGCAGATAGCAGCCGGTCGGGACGAGAGGGTGCTCGGGGGACGGAGTCGTGGCCTCCCCACGCGCCAGTTCCTCGCGGGCCCGGTCCGTGAGCGTGGCCACGGGCAGCCCGAGGTGGGGGAAGTTGCGGAAGAAGTCGAGGCGTACCAGGTCCTCCTCGGGGAGCAGGGCCGGGCCGGCCACCGGTCGGGCCCCCAGCGCGAGAGCGATGTCCTGGAATCGGGCCTCAAGGGCGTCGAACAGGGCGGCTTCCTCGGATTCGAGGACCGCTATTCCAGGTGCGACAAACGTCGGCATGAGATCTCCCGTCAGTGGAACAGGCCGATGCGTCGGTAGAAGTTGTTGGTTCGTTCGATGATGCGAGCATTGATCGGCGCCCTCGCCGGATCAGCCATGACGGAGGCACGGAAGCGCGCCGGGTCCGGGATACCGGCATCCTGGTAGGCGTCGCGGCTGTACAGCATCTGGATGATCAGGTCGATGTAGCCGCGCAGATAGTGGCCGACTTCTTCGACCTCCTCGGCGGAGTGCGTCCGGCGAACCTCGTCGAAGAGCGCCTTCACGAGCTTGCCGCCGAAGGCGATGTGCCGGGACTCGTCGCGGTGGTGGATCCGGTTCACCGCCCGCACCGTGTCCGGGAGTTTCTCGTCGGCCGCCATGTGGGCGTTGAAGTAGTCGCCGATCTGCTCGAAGATGAGGATCTGGCTGAAGACGATGAAGTTGTTCATCTCCGGCGCCCGCTCTTCCGTCGGGAACACCATCCGCCGGTCCGGATAGATGCGGCCGGCATAGCGCAGACAGAATTCGGCGAAGAACCACATGTGCTCGTTCTCTTCACCGATGAAGTGGTGGAAGTACGGCGTGGGGATCTCGTAGCCGGGCGTGTGGATGCGGCGCATCACCTCGATGAGCAGCTCCCTGATGCCGTGGGCGATCAGGCTGTAGAGGTTGACGCTCTCCCAGCGCGAGAGCTCCACGAGCTGTTCGTGGCTCAGCTGCTTCTCCGCGGCGGTGCCGTGGACGGACAGCAGCTCCCGGCTCATCCACAGACCGTCCGGTGTGATGGATTCGGGCCAGTCAAAGGTCCGGTACGGGTTGTAGTAGTCGTCGACAGAGACGTCAATGAGTCTGCGTACAGCCCGGGCGAATTCTTCGGTCCACTCGATCGTCGACACTGCTGACACGTGACCTCCGTAACAGGACCATGGGTTGGTGGGCCGACACGACCGGTCTGCCGCGCCACGCAGGACCTTATGGCCGCGGCGACACCATGTGCGTCCGCGGCAATGTCATGCGCGGGGACACATCCCGCTGACTTCTCTCTCCGGCGACTGAACATCTCGCTTACCGCGGTGGGTTTCGGTTCACTCCTTGCGCGGCCGGTCCTTCCCCGCACACACCACGTATTCGACGCGAGTAATCGGAGTGCGCAGTCGCGGTGCGTTTGCCGCGGACGCGTGCGTCGCGGGTGGGTTCGTAGTTTCCCCATGTGGCACAGATTGTCGACGACAACGGCCCCGTCAGGGAGCCTGCAAAAGGAGTATCGCCATGACTGTGGACCTCTCCTCTCAGGACCACATGGACCTTGCCGCGCGCTGGGGGGCTCATGACTCCGCGCCTTTCCCCGTGGTGCTCACTCATGGGGAAGGCGCCTGGACGACCGATCTGGACGGCCGGCGCTACCTCGACTTCCACGGGGGCTACTCCGCGGTCAACTTCGGCCACCAGCACCCCGACCTCGTCGCCGCGGCGAAGGCACAGCTCGACCGGCTCACGCTGAGCACCCGTGCGTTTCACCACGACCAGTACGCGCCGTTCTGCCGCGAACTGGCCGAGCTGACGGGCACCGAGATGGTCCTGCCCTCCAACTCCGGCGGCGAGGCCGTCGACACGGCGGTGAAGATCGCCAGGAAGTGGGCCTACCAGGTCAAGGGCGTGCCCGACGGAGCCGCCGAGATCATCGTCGCGGGCGCGAACTTCCACGGCCGCACCACGACCATCGTCTCGTTCTCCACGCACCCCAACCACCAGGCCGGCTTCGGCCCGTTCACGCCCGGCTTCAAGGTGGTGCCGTTCGGCGACATCGAGGCGTTGCGTTCGGCGGTCACCGACAACACGGCGGCGGTCCTGCTGGAACCGATCCAGGGCGAGGCCGGCGTGGTCGTCCCGCCGAAGGGGTATCTCGCCGAGGTCCGGGAACTCTGCGACGAGACCGACACGTTGTTCGTCGCCGACGAGGTCCAGTGCGGACTGGCCCGCGCCGGCACGACCCTGGCGCTGGACCACGAGGGTGTCCGTGCGGACATGTACACCCTGGGCAAGAGCCTGAGCGGCGGACTCCTGCCGTTGTCCGCGGTGATCGGCCGCGCCGATGTCCTCGGTGTGATCACGCCCGGAGACCACGGCTCGACCTTCGGCGGCAACCCGCTGGCGTGCGCGGTCGGCCGCGCGACCGTGCGGCTGCTGGCCACCGGGGAGTTCCAGGAGCGCTCCCGCGAACTCGGCGCACACCTGCACTTCCGCCTCAGCGAGCTGGACGGCGTCACCGAGGTCCGTGGGCGCGGACTGTGGGCCGGTGTACAGCTCAGCGAAGAGCGAGTGGCCGGGCGCCGGGTGACCGAGGCGCTGGCCGAGCGCGGCCTGCTGTGCAAGGAGGCCAAGGGGCACCTCCGGGTGGCGCCCCCGCTGGTCGTCACCCGCGAGGAGATCGACCTCGGCATCGACATGATCGCCGACGTGCTGGCCTGAACCGGACCGCCGTCTCGGGCCGACTTGACCATCGAGTGGACTGGAGAGAACTCATGAGTGACTTCGCAGGACTGGTCGCGATCGTCACCGGCGGTGCGTCGGGAATCGGTCTGGCCACGGCGAATCTGCTCAGCAGCAGGGGAGCCCGGGTCGCCGCTCTCGATCTGAAGCCGGAGGGGCTCCCGGACGGCATCATGGGGGTCCAGGCCGACGTCACCGACGACGTCCAGGTCCAGGCCGCCGTCGATGCCGTGGCCGAGAGGTTCGGCAGGCTGGACGTCGTGGTGAACAACGCCGGGATCGGCGCCGTAGGGGACGTCACCGCGAACGGTGACGACGAGTGGCTGCGCGTCCTGGACGTCAACGTGGTCGGGATGGTCAGGGTCGCCCGGCACGCGATACCCCACCTGCGGCACTCACCCGCCGCGTCGATCGTCAACACCTGCTCCATCGTGGCGTGGGCCGGGGTGGAGCAGCGGGCGCTGTACTCGGCCAGCAAGGGGGCCGTGTACGCGCTGACGCTGGCCATGGCGGCAGATCACGTCCGCGAGGGCATCCGGGTCAACTGCGTCGCCCCCGGCTCCGCGGACACCCCGTGGATCGGCAGGTCACTGGAGCAGGCGGCGGATCCGGTGGCCGCCCGCGCCGCGCTCGACGCGTTCCAGCCCACGGGTCGGCTGGTGACGGCCGACGAGGTGGCGGGTGCCATCGCCTACTTGGCGAGCCCGTTGTCGAGCGCTTCGGTGGGCACGGTGCTCGCCGTGGACAACGGCATGCACGGCCTGCGGCTGCGGCCCCGGAGCCAGGCATAGGCCGGCGGGCCGGACCGGAACACGCCGCCGCGGGCCGCAGGGGAAGACAACCCCCTGCGGCCCGCGGCGTTTTCGTGGCACACGGCAGCGACCGGGAGCGGACCCACGGCAGCGACCGGAAGTGGACCCATCGCTGCGACGAGAAGGCGTACGACGCCGGTACCGCCCCCCCGGTGCTCCGGGGAAGCCGAAGCCGGGGTCGGCATGCCGACCCCGGCCGCGGACGGAGTGCCTCCGTCAGGTGGTGCGCCCAGGTGGTGCGCCGCCGGGCTGGGCAACCGGTTCGCCGGCTGCGGCGTCCGGGCCGCGCAGCCCCAGACTGAGCTGGGCGCACACCAGCCCCAGCACGCAGACCAGGGTCCACAGCATCCAGGGGCCGATCGCGTACACGGCAGCGCCGACGACCGGTCCGGCACCAGTGCCGAGCGCGTACGCGGCGCCGTACAGCCCCTGGTAACGCCCTACCATCCCGGGCGGAGTGAGACTCGCCAGGTGGGCCTGGACGATGGAGGAGTACGCCATCTCGCCGAACGTCCAGATCACCACCGTCGCCGCCAGCAGGGCCATGGAGGCGGTGAACCCGGACAGCGCGAGACCGCCGCACGTGAGCAGGTTGGCGACGGCCAGGACGTACTCCGGCCGGTACTTCGAGATCACGCTGGTGATGGGCAGCTCCAGCAGCACCACCAGCAGACCGTTGAGCCCCATGAGAAGACCGAAGTCACGGGCGCTCAGCCCGACGTCGTCCACATGCAGGGGCAGGCCGACCGCGGTCTGGATGTAGGCGAACATGGAGAACACGGTCATCAGCAGGAAGCGCACCAGGATGCGGTCGGTGAGCACCTGCCGGTACCCGACCGCCGGGGCCGCCCTCGTTTCCGCGGTGCCGGAATCGGGCCGCGGCTGCGGTGCGTCGCGCAGCAGCACGGCCACGATCACGCCGAACAGCAGGAGCGTGGCAGCCTCCACCAGGAAGAGATCCGTGTAGGAGATGCTCGCCAGCACGCCACCGAGCACCCCGCCGAGGGTGGAGCCGACGTTCTGGGCGAACCGGAGCACTCCGAAGGCGGCGAGCCGTTGCTGGGCGGACGTGACGGAGTCGATCAGCACCGCCGCCATGGCCGGCCGGTAGATCTGCGACACCAGGCCGATGAGACCGACCACGGCGATGATCGCCGGTAGTGGCCCGAGGAACGGCACGGACGCCGTCAGCCCGGAGGTGGCCAGGACGGACAGCAGGATGGCCCATCGCCGGCCGATGCTGTCGGTGAGATGGCCCCCGATGACGTTGCCGAGGACCCGGCCCAGACCGGACGCGCCCAGCACGAGCCCCGAGGCCCCGGCGGAATGGCCGTGCTGGGTCACGTAGAGCACGATGAACACCGGCAGGAACGTGCCGGCCTGAAGGATCAGGTTGCCGAGACTGATGATCCAGACCTGGCGGGGCAGACCGCGCAGGGCGTCACGGAATCGCGGCTCACCGGTGCGCGCCCGGCCCCCCGTCTCCGTACTCACGCTGCCGACCCGGCGCGCACGTGGACCGCCGCGGCCGGCAGCCGGCCGGCGGGTACGACGTTGCTGGACAATGGCTCCTCCCTCTGGTGCGCCGCACTCGTCTCGGCGCCCTGGTCTAGCGCGGGCTGTCGGCGTACAGGTGGTCGCGTTCGATCTCCCGGAGTCTGCGGTAGTCCGCCCGAAGCTGCTCCGGATCCTCGGAGATGAGGATCACGTACCCCGGTTGGGTGGCGACGTCGACCGTCCGGGGGAGCGGGTCCCCCGCCGGATGCGTCGTGACGGCGTGGACGTAGGAGGGGAGCGCCCGGACGGCGGCCATCGCCTCGTCGGACGGAGCCACACCGTGATCGCTCGGGTTGATGAGATGCACGTACCGCAGACGTTCCAGCAACTGGTACGCGGTGGTGGGCAGTCGGTCGAACGCGTCGGGATTTACGACGGACAGGCCCACGAGCTCGATCTGGTTGGTGCCCAGGCAGCGACGGGCGATCTCCGGAACCTGCCCCCCGCCGAAGCGTGCGGCACACTCGACGAGCACCGGTCCCCTGGCGGTCATCATGACCTCGGTGTGGCTGGCCCAGTTCCGGACCTCCAGGGCGTCGAGCACCTGGTGGGCATAGGCTTCCACCCTCTTGGCCACGGGATCGTCCGGTGCGAGGGGCTCGTTGTAGTCGTAGATGATGTTGCCGCCGGGGAGCCGCGTCTTGTAGTACCGCCAGACCTCCACGGTGTGGTGTCTGCCGTCCCGGCTGACCGTGTTGACGAAGTACTCGTCCCCGTCCAGGAACTCCTGGGCGAGGACGACCGTGTTGGGCAGGCCGTGGCGGTCGGGAGTGGTCATGATCTTCTCGTGGACGGCACGCACCTGATCCGCGGACGAACACGCCACGACGTTGTCGGTGCCGCAGCTGGAGACCGGCTTCAGGACGACCGGATAACCCGCGGTCGTCTCGGCCCACTTGATGATCTCGTCGGCATCGGCCGAGACGATCGTCGCCGCCGACTCGACTCCCGCGGCGCGCAGGGCCAGCACCATGTCGTACTTGTTGCGGCGGGACGTCGGCCGGCTCATCCCGTTGCCCGGAGTGCCGAGTTCGGCGGCGAGCCGGTCGGTCAGCTCGACGCCCGACTCCCCGGAGGAGATCACGAAGTCCACCCCGAGCTCGCGCAGCGCGGAGGCGGTGGCCGGGACGTCACCCCGGTGCCGCACATCGGCCACGAAACCCTCGGGGAACGGCAGCCGGACCAGGTGGACGTCGGGGTTCGGGGACTGCACGTGCACGCACTCTATGCCCAGCCGGTTCATGACGGGCATGAGAAGGCGTCCCATCGCGAAGGCGTCGACGAACGCGACGCGCTTGGTGGGCGCCGAGGAACTGGTTGGCATCGTCAGCTACTTTCCCTGTGGGGCGGATACCGCGGGCGGAAGGGCTTGGCCGAGCCGGTCACCGGATCGCGGACTCAGCGTCACGGCGGTGCCGGATCCGGCCAGGGCTCGGCTGACCGGATCCGGCACTCGTCCATCCGCTATACGCACCGACGTTACTTCGCCGGTCAGCGCCTCGCGGGCCGCGACGAGTTTGAGCGCCATGCCGCCGCCGATGCGCCGACCGGGCGCACCGGCCGCGGGTACCTCGTAGGTGCCCAGCACGCTGGTCTCGTCGGAGGGGTCGGCGAGCACTCCCGGTGCGCCGGTCAGCAGTACCAGCTGGTCGGCGCCGAGTGCCGCCGCGAGCGCGGCCGCGACCCGATCGGCGTCGACGTTCACCGGCTGACCGTGCTCGTCGATCGCGGGCGGCGAGACCACCGGCACGAAGCCGGAGCGCAGCAGGGCTTCGGGGAGCTCGGTACGCACCTCCTCGAGCCGGCCGCTGAGGTTGTCCCGGACCAGGGTCGTGCGGCCGTCCACGACCGAGCGCACGACGGACTTGCGGCGGGCGCGCAGCATGCCGCCGTCCAGGCCGGTGAGGCCGACCGAGGGCACCCCGAGCCTGGACAGCTCCGCCACGATCCTCGGTTTGACCCCGCCGGCCAGCGCGAGGACGACCACCTCCAGTGTGGCCGGGTCGGTGTACCGGGTGGCCACCTTGTCCGGTGCGACAAGGGTGCGTTGCGGGACACCGAGTCTCCCGGCCAGTCGTGCGATCTCCCCGGAGCCGCCGTGCACCAGGAGGACCGACTGTCCTTCACGGGCGAGCCTGGCGACGTCGGCGCAGATGCCCGCGGCGTCGACGGACGGATTGCCGCCGCACTTGACGACCATGAGCGGTCTGGTGGTCACAGTGTCTCCAGTTCGCCGGGAATCGGATGGGATACGGGGCGGGAAGGGCCGACCGTCCCTGCGCGGGCCGTGGTCGAGCCCCGAGGGGTGAGGCATGCCTGCCCGCGGGCGTTACTCTCCCCAGTCCTCCTCGACCTCGGGTGCGCGGGCGAGCACCATCGGACTCAGCGCCACGATCTCCAGTTCGCTTCGGCAGCCCGCACAATCGATGATCTCGTTGAGCCGCGCCGACGGGCTGACCTGCACCTCGTCCTCACATTCAGGACACGCCTGCATGGTGGGCATGGGGTGACTTCCTTTCCGTCGATCGTTCCGGCGGGGGCCGCCGGTCTGTCACGTCGAAGCAAGACGGTACGGTCGCGCCGGCGTCAGGTGCGTCCCCGGTGAACGCATCCGCGGATACCCGGCATGCTGATCTTTCTCTCCTGCGGCTGAGCGTGTCGCTCACCCCGGTAAACAGAACTCGCAGCCCGAAGAACCTCGGAGCAACGCCGTGCATCTCCGTCGTTACCTTTGCCGCGGACGCACACGGTGCTGATCTGCGCGTAGCTTTTCTGCGCGGCAGGACGGTCGGAGACGGCCGTCCGAGCTGATGACCCTCGGCCCTCGTCGATTGGAGAACCATGCGCGCCTCACGCCTCTTCGGCTACCAGCAGCTCCACGAGGACGCCGTCCTGATCACCCGTCAGTGCCGCACCGTCCGGGTCGTGCGCGGCAAGGAGCAGGTGTCCCAGTTGCTGTCCGCTCTCAAGAACGGAGACGCTCAGGCCGTGCTGGCCGGCTACGCGAACGGAACCCGGGCGACCACCTCACCGGCCCGCTGAGTCAGGGCCCGCCGCGTACGTCGCGGGTCCTGACGGCAACGCGGACTGAGCGGTGGAGGAGGCATTCTGCATCGAGCGCCCCCTGGCCGGGAACGAGGGCCGGGGGGCGGCCGGGCATCGGCTGAGCCGTGCGCCGGGCCCCCGGCACCGGCGCCCCGGCGCTCGCCCGGAAGGTCTTCCTCGTCAGCAGAACTCCAGGAAGAACATGTCGCGGTACCCCTCCACGGCACCCGGGGCGACCCGTACCGGAGACACGGAATGGAGGCCCGTGCGGTCGTCCAGGAATATGTAGTCTCCGGGATCGCTGAGGGTGTGGGTCAGTACCGGTGACTCGGTGTTGTCGTGGAGCGTGCTGACCCCGCCGGTGACGTCCTTCCGGGCGATCAGCATCATGACGATGTGCTCGACACCGTCCCGGTGAATTCCCTCCGGGGTCGGTTTCCCGGCTTCCCTCTCGGTGGCGACGATGCGGTGCTGATGGATGTTGATCCGACGGACAGGAGCGGAAGGTTCGCCGGCGGGCGCGAGCTCCGCGATGCGCGGGACGAATTGGGCCAGCAGCAGCCGGAACACGGCCGTGTCCAGCAGGGCCTGGTCGACCGGCTCGAAGCGACGGACGATGCCGCCGTTCAGACGGTTTATCTCCTTGCTCTGGAGGAATCCGTCCTGGTCGACCGACGCGACCGTGCCGTCGGCGACGTTGTACGAAATCACGGAGTGCTTACGGCGGCGATAGGTGCCGCCGTCCCCCATGCACGGATCCCGCGGCAGGTCCTCCCAGAACCGGCTGAACTTGTCCCAGTCGCCGCTGTCTCGTAGCAGGTCGTGACGCGCGTTGCCGAGCGTGAACTTCAGCCCATCCATTCTCTCAGTCTCCTCCGGGTGGGGGGCGGAAATGCGAGCTGCTGTGTTGCTGCGACGCCACGGGCGCGCGGTGCGTCGCGCGTCCGTGACGGATTCACCGCCGCGACGCATCGCGGCGACCTTTCGGGAACTTCATACGACGCGCCATTCACCGACGGCACTCAGGACGTTCGCCGCGCGAGCCCGCAACTCACCCGGCGAATCCGCGGTGACCGCGAAACGCAGGAAGTAGTTCTCCTTCTCCAGGTCGGTCACCTGGTAGCCGTTGACGACCACCGCCTTGATGACGCCCGGCAGTGCGCACAGGTCGTCCTCCGTGGCGCTGATCTCCACCCGGCCGAGTTCGTCGGCTTCCACGTCGACCCACCCGATGATCGTCCGGTCGCGAAGCGGACCCAGCCGGTCCGGCGTGAACTCGCCCAGTGCCATGGAGACGACCGCCTCCACCGGGTCGATCCCGCTGATCTCCTCGATCGCCGTCGGATACATGCCGCCCCCGAACCGGGGGTTGATCTCCACCAGCTCCGTCCGGCCGTCCTCGTCGGCCCGGCCCTCGACGTGCAGCCAGACGTGGTCGAGGCGGAGGTCGGCGCAGAGCACGTTGAGCATCTCGGTCAGGACGGGCACCCCGGCACGCACGTGATCCTGCTGCGGGGGATGCACCCGAAGTCCCGCGTCGTGGTGCCTGACGTCGTCGTGGTCGGGTTTCTCGACCGCCAGGACCGGATGGAAGCGGCCGTCCACGACCGGTCCGTCCACGGAGAACTCGACACCGGGCAGATATTCCTCGATGATCATCTCCGTGTCGCCGAAGCCGCGTTCCGCCAGGTGGCGCCCGTAGGCGAGGAGCTCGGCCGGACCGTCCACCCGGCGAACCAGCCGCGAGGCCGTGGACTCACGTGAGGGCTTGACGATGGCGGGGAAGAAATCGACCTCCGCCGGGTCGGCGCAGAAGCCGATGGAGGACAGCCCCAGCTCGCGCATACGCTCTCGCACCAGCGTCTTGCTGGCCAGCACGTCGAGGCCCACGCCGGCGCCCGGAAGGCCGTAGTGCGCGGCCAGGCCGCTCTGCCAGAGGAGCAGCGGTTCGAGCACATTGACGACGCCGACGGGGGCGATGCCGCGCGCGTCGAGCCGGGCGATGAGCGCGGACAGGTCCTCGCTGTCCCAGTCCACCACGACATGGTCGTCGCATGTGTCGCGGAGGGCGGTGTCCGGAATCTCGGATACCAGTACCGACCGGAGTCCGCGGGCTCTTAGCTGTTCGGCCGCCGGGGCCACCGCGCCGACATTCCATTTGGAAAGGACGAGTACGGATTTCACGTAGGGACCTCCATTTTCAGATCCAGGTCTGGCATCGAGAAACAGGGCCAGCATCGAAAATGGCAGGACTGGGATCGCTTCGTGGTAATCGAGGGGCTCAACCGCGGGAGAGCCGGGTCAACACGCTGGTGACCGCGTTGCCCGCGAACTCACCCGACGTCGGTGCGGTCGCACAGTTCCGCCGGCTCGGCGGTGGCCGCGGTACCGGCTGCCGAGCCCGGCGGCGGAACCTTCCCCGTGCCCACGGTGCGGATGCCGGAGAACAGGGCCCCGAGGAACGCCAGGGCGCCGACCGCCGCCGACACCCACAGGGCGGGGTGCAGGCCGATGCTCGTGGCGAGCGCACCGGAACACAGCGATCCGACGGGAAGCGTGCCCCACATGACGAACCGGATCGTCGCGGTCATGCGGCCCATGAGCGGTCGCGGGGTGATGCTCTGCCGCAGGCTGACCTGGTTCACGTTGAAGAGCACCACGCCGAACGACTGCAGGAACAGGCCGCAGCAGATGACGACTTCGGGGGCCGAGGCGGGCGCGGCGGGCGTGGCGAGCGGGCCGACGCCGTTGAGGAGCGCACCGAGCACGATGCTCGGTCCGGTTCCGAGGCGCTGTGACAGCCCGCGGGCCACGACGGCTCCCAGGACGACGCCGAGTGACCCGATCGCCATCAGGGTGCCCAGTTTCGCGGCAGAGAAGCCCAGTTCACGCACCGTGTAGGTGGTGAAGATCGCCGCGACCATGCCGTAGGAGAAGTTGAGGAGCCCCCCGACCCCGGCGAGCGGCGCCAGCAGGCGGTGGCGGCCTACGAAGGTAAGCCCCTCACCCACCTCCCGCCACAGCACCGACCAGGTCGTCCGGTTGCCGTCCGTCGCCACCGGCTTCTCCCGCTCGGCGGGAATGCGCGACACCATGAACGCGGAGTACAGGAAGGACAGAGCATCGGCGCCCAGCGCGACCGGGGCCCGCAACGCCGAGATCAGCCAGCCGCCCGCGCTGGGACCGATCAACTGCGACGCGGACCGCGCCAGCTCCAGCTGGGCGTTCCCTTCCGTGAGTTGATCGGCCTCGACCACGTCCGGCAGATACGACTGGTAGGCGACGTCGAAGAACACGGTGGCGACACCCTGCCCGAACGCGACCGCGTAGAGCTGGCCGAGGGTGAGCGTGTCCAGCGCGTAGGCCAGCGGGACGGTGAGCAGCAGCAGCCCGCGGAAGATGTCGGTGCTGATCAGGACGGGCCGTCGGGGCATCCGGTCGACCCACACCCCGGCCGGCAGACCGATCAGCAGAAACGGCACGATCTGCGTGGCGGTGAGCACACTGACTTCGAACACACTGGCGTGGAGCACCTGGAGAGCGGCGAGCGGCAGCGCCAGGAAGCCGATCTGGCTGCCTATCTGACTGACGCCCTGCGCGGCCCGCAGCCGCCGGAAGTCGGGGTTCTGAGTCACCCTCATCTGGTCCGTCTCTCTCTCATGGCGTGATGGCAGCGCTGCGAACACCGCATTGACTCCACGACACATAGGGGCCGATCTCAAGACTGGCACACACGGCACTCACGTCAGGTAATCGGGGCGCTTAGTCGCGCGACAGGAATCTAAGTCGGACGCCTCCTCGGTGCTGTGTTCGCTGCGGACGCGGGTGAGGCGTACGGGTTCGTAGTTTTTTCCATATGGCCCGTCGGTTCGGACCGGAAGGAGTCGTGATGATGCGCCGGCGTATTGCAGTGAGGGGGATGCGGTCGTGATGCGGGTGGCGGTGGCCGGTGCGGCCGGTTATATCGGCGGGGAGTTGCTGCGGCTGCTGCTGGGACATCCCGAGGTCGAGGTGGTGGGCGCGGTCTCGTCCCGTTTCCCTGGGAAACGGGTCGACGGTGTGCATCCGAATCTGCGGTCCACCACCGATCTGACGTTCTGTTCGGCCGACGAGGTCGGAGAGTGCGACGCGGTGTTCCTGGCGCTGCCGCACCGGGTGGCGATGACCCAGATCGATCACTGGACGCAGCGGTCCAAGCTCGTCCTCGATCTGACCGGGGACTTCCGGCTCGACGACACCGAGGTCTTCCGGCGTTACTACGGCGAGCAGCACCAGGCCCCGCATCTGCTGGGTGATTTCGTGCCCGGACTTCCCGAACTGCACCGCGACCGTCTGCGCACCGCGGACTTGATCAGCGTGCCCGGTTGCATGGCCATGGCCGGCGTACTCGCCCTGTACCCCCTGGTGGCCCGGGATCTGATCGATCCGGCGCAAGGAGCCCAGTTCGACGCCCGGACCGGTTCCAGCGGCTCGGGGGCCACGGCCGGCCCGGCCAATCTGCACGCCGAACGCAGCGGTTCCATGCGGGTGTTCGCGCCGACCGGGCACCGCCACGAAGCGGAGATCTCGCGGCATCTGGGCCTGTCGGCGGCGATGACCGCCACCGGCGTCGAAGCGGTCCGCGGGGTCCAGACCATCTGCCACGCCACGCTGCGCCCCGGCGTGGACAAGCAGACCGTGCGCAGGGCCTTCCGGGAGCAGTACTCCGAGGAACCTTTCGTCCGGGTCGTCGCGCACCAACGCGGCACCTTCCGCTACCCCGACCCGAAGATCCTCCTGGGCTCCAACTACTGCGACGTCGGCTACGCGGTCGACGAGGACAGCGGTCGCCTGACCACGATCGCCGCCCTGGACAACCTGGTCAAGGGCGGCGCCGGCAACGCCCTCCAGTGCCTCAACATCCGCATGGGACGCCCCGAGAACCTCGGCCTGACCTTCCCCGGTCTGCACCCGCTGTGACAGCCGGCCGACCGGAGGGAGAGACCGTGACCACCCATCCGCCGACCGTCGTCACGCGCACGCACGGGGACCGGCACCACAGTGCGCGCCTGCGGTGCGGGGGCGCCCACCCGGAGCGCGCGCGAAAGGGAGATCCGCACATGAGCGAACCTAAAGGCACACCGGCCGAGTGGCAGGGCGGCACGGTCTGGCTGACCGGCCTGCCGAGCGCGGGAAAGACCACCATCGCGGTGGGTCTCGCCGAGCAGTTGCGCGCCGGTGGACACCGGGTCCAGGTGCTCGACGGTGACGAGGTCCGTGCCGCACTCTCCGCGGAACTGGGATTCTCGAAGGAGGACAGGGACACCAACGTGCGGCGGATCGGCTACGTGGCCGGGCTGCTCGCCGGGCACGGCGTCACCGTGCTGGTGCCGGTCATCGCCCCCTACGCGCTGTCCCGCGCCGCGGTCCGGGACCTGCACGCGGCGCGCGGCGTCCCCTACGTCGAGGTGCATGTGGCGACCCCGGTGGAGATCTGTGCCGACCGGGACGTCAAGAACCTCTACGCCAGGCAGGCGGCAGGTGAAATCAGCGGTCTCACCGGCGCGGACGACCCCTACGAGGTGCCGGTCGATCCCGATCTGCGGGTCCACACGCAGCACCGGACGGTCGAGGAGTCGGTCCACCAGGTGCGCGCGCTGCTCACGAACCGGGGTCTGTCATGACCGCCCCGGCGCGGGTCGTGCCCGCCGGCCGTCCCGGAGGCACCGTCCCGCGCGGGGAACCGGTGTCCCCGCTGACGCACCTCGAGACGCTGGAGGCCGAGGCCGCCCACATCTTCCGCGAGGTGGCGGGGGAGTTCGACCGGTCGACGCTGCTGTTCTCCGGTGGCAAGGACTCGATCGTCATGCTGCACGTGGCGCTCAAGGCGTTCGCCCCGGCGCCGCTGCCGTTCTCCCTGCTGCACGTGGACACCGGCCACAACTTCCCCGAGGTGATCGCCTACCGCGACAGGATCGTCGCGGAGCACGGCCTCCGGCTCGACGTGGCCTCCGTGCAGTCGTACATCGACGACGGAACGCTCCGCGAGCGGCCGGACGGCAGCCGCAATCCGCTCCAGACCCTCCCCCTGCTGGACGCCATCCGCGACGGCCGCTTCGGCGCCGTGTTCGGGGGCGGCCGGCGCGACGAGGAGAAGGCACGGGCCAAGGAACGGGTGTTCAGCCTGCGGGACGAGTTCGGTGCCTGGGAGCCGCGCCGCCAGCGGCCCGAACTGTGGCAGCTCTACAACGGTCACCACCTGCCCGGCGAGCACTTCCGCGTCTTCCCGCTGTCCAACTGGACCGAGCTGGACGTCTGGCAGTACATCGAGCAGGAGGGCATCGAACTGCCGGAGATCTACTTCGCGCACTGGCGCAAGGTGTTCCGGCGCGACGGCATGTGGCTGGCTCCCGGCGACTGGGGCGGCCCCCGGGACGACGAGTCCCTGTGCGAGCGCCGGGTTCGGTACCGCACGGTCGGTGACATGTCCTGCACCGGCGCGATCGACTCGTCCGCCTCGACGGTGGCAGAGGTCATCGCGGAGATCTCCGCCAGCCGGGTGACCGAGCGCGGCGCCAGCAGGGCCGACGACCGGCTGTCCGAGGCCGCCATGGAGGACCGCAAGCGAGAAGGGTACTTCTAGACATGTCAACGGGCGTCGCGGAAGCGGCAGATCAGACCGGCTCCACCGGCCGGCCCGCGGGCGGCCTGCTGCGGCTGGCCACCTGCGGGTCGGTCGACGACGGCAAGTCCACCCTGGTGGGGCGGCTGCTGTACGACACCAAGTCCGTCCTCGCCGACCAGGCGGCGGCCATCGAGGAGGTGTCCCGCAGGCGGGGTCAGGACGGCCCCGACCTCGCTCTGCTCACCGACGGCCTGCGGGCGGAACGGGAACAGGGCATCACCATCGACGTGGCCTACCGCTACTTCGCGACGCCCGCGCGGCGGTTCATCCTCGCCGACACCCCCGGTCATGCGCAGTACACGCGCAACATGGTCACCGGCGCCTCGACCGCCGACCTGGCGGTGATCCTGGTCGACGCGCGCAACGGCGTGGTCGCACAGACGATGCGGCACGGCGCGATCGCGGCACTGCTGCGGGTGCCGCACGTCGTGCTGGCGGTCAACAAGATGGACACCGTCGGCTACCGGCAGTCCGCCTTCACCGCGATCGCGGACGAGTTCGCCCGGCGAGCCGGCGAGTTGGGCGTCGCGGACGTCACCGCCATCCCGATGTCCGCGCTGACCGGCGACAACGTGGTCGAACCGTCGACCAGGATGGACTGGTACGACGGCGACACACTGCTGTCCCATCTGGAGAACGTGCCGGTCGCTGCGGATCCGGCCGGCAAGCCGCTGCGCCTGCCGGTGCAGTACGTGATCCGGCACTCCGCGGAGCCGCGGCAGGTGGTGGAGCGCTGGCCGGCCGGACAACTCGCCTCCGGCGTCATCAGGGTCGGCGACCGTGTCGTCGTGCAGCCGTCCGGGGAGACCAGCACGGTCGTCGGTCTCAGCGTGCTCGGCAAGGAGACCGACAGCGCGCGGGCACCGCAGTCGGTGGCCGTTCGGCTCGCCGACGAGATCGACATCTCCCGGGGCGACATGCTGACCGCAGGCCCCGCTCCGCAGTTGCTGCGGGACATCACCGCTCACGTGTGCCATCTGCACGACCGCCCGCTGCGGGCACGACAGCGTGTGCTGCTCAAGCACACCACCCGGACGGTCCAGGCGGTGGTGGAGCGGATCCACTACGGCATGGACGTCACCGACGCCCGCCGGCTGCCCTGTGACGACGGTCTGTCCGCCAACGACATCGGCGGCGTACGGATCCGCACCGCCGAGCCCCTCGCCGTCGACGACTACGCGGAGAACAGACGAACCGGCTCGTTCCTGCTCGTCGACCCGCAGGACGGGTCGACGCTCGCCGCGGGCATGGCCGACGCGCGGGCGGGAGACCGGTAACCCCCGCCGGGGCCGCGTTCACCATGCGCACGCGGCGTCGCGTAGTCGTCACGACTACACCGGATAAGCCTGATGTCTCTGTCTCCGTTCCACCGGTGCCCCAACACTGGTGCTCGGCGCAGGGGAATGCACCGTCACCGTCGCAGTGAGATACACGAGCAGAAGGAGACGAACGTCATGACAGTCGCAATCGTGGAATCGATATCCGATCGACTCGTCGGCAACGAGGTGCACCGCTCCTTCGCCGACCACGAGTTCTTCAAGCAGGTGCACGGCCGCACACTTTCGCACGAGCACGTGGGTGTCTTCCTCGGCCAGTGGTGGCACCCGCTGCATTACTTCCCGACCTTCCTCGCGCGTTGCATCTCGGCGTTGCCCGACATCGAGTCCAAGAGCGCGATCACACGGATTCTGTCGCAGGAGGTCGGTGTCCGGTCGGCCAAGGCCGCCCACGAGGTGATCTATGCCGACAGCATGGAGAAGGCGGGCTACGACCGCCGGACGGTGACCGGTTCAGCGCCGTTCGCGGAGACCGCCGCGCTGGTGGCCTGGTACGAGAAGTGCTCGACGGACCGGTGTTCCGCTCTCGGCGGCATCTACGCCACCGAGGTCACGGACCTGCTGATGGTCTCCGCGATCGGCGAGGCGGTCAAGCGGGAGTCCGGCGCGGAGCGCAACGCGTGGGTCGACATCCACGTCACACAGGAACCCGACCACGTCGACCAGGCGACCAACGCCCTGTTCTCGGGACTCACCCCGGAGGAGGAGCGGCAGGTCCTCGACTCCGCCGAGGAGATGTGGCGTCACTGGACCGCGTTCTTCGACCGGCTGGCCATCGAGACCGGGATGATCGCGCCCTCCGGACGGTCCTAGGGAAGTGGACGCCGTCGGCGTCGATGCGGTCCGGGCCGGCCGGCCCGGACCCCTGACCGGCCGACGGCGGCTCCAGGCAGGCAGGACGTCCTGAGTGACCGAAGCGGTCTCCGCCGAAGAAAGCGACTGACACTCACCACGCGAAGGAGCTCACACGTGGGTGCCCCGGCCATCACCAGGTTGACCGACCCCCATCTCTATTCCCACGGCGATCCGCATGCCGTCTGGGCGCGGCTCCGCAGAGAATGCCCGGTCTCCTGGCACGACGAACCGGATCACGATCCGTTCTGGGCGGTCACGACCTATGACGAGGGACTCGAGGTACTGAGCGACTGGAAGCGGTTCAGCTCGGCCAGCGGAACGTTTCTGCGGCCCAATCTCTCCGATCCGTACCCGGGTGCGGGCGTGATGATGACGCTTTCCGACCCGCCCCGGCACGATGTGCTCCGCAAGGCGGCAGCCGCGCTCTTCACGCCCAAGGCGGCCGCCGGGTTCCGGGCCAGGGCGACAGAGGTCTCGCGGTCCCTGCTCCGCGGCGTCATCGATGCCGGTCCCCACGACTTCGTCAACGACGTCTCCGCCCCGTACCCGCTTCAGGTTATCGCCGGCCTGCTCGGCGTCGCGGGTGAGGATGTGGAGCGGATGGCCGGCTACGCCGAAGCGGCTGTGGGCAACATCGTGGACCTGGACGGGACGGCCGCGCAGCAGGCGCACCTCGAGGTGCTCGCCTACTACGCCGAGGTGATCGAGGAGCGCAGGGCGCGACCGACGAACGACGTGGTCTCGGCGTTCGTGCTCGCGCAGGCGGACGGGCTGGACATCACCGACGACGAGATCATCCTGACCTGCGACAACCTGGCCGTAGCAGCCGGTGAGACGACGCGCCAGGTGCTGGCCGGCGGTCTGCTCGCGCTGCTCGCCGACCCCGCGGAGCTGGCTGCGCTGCGCTCCGGGGCGGTCCCGCTCCGGTCGGCCATCGAGGAGCTGGTGCGCTGGACGACGCCGGTGAACCACCTCATGCGCACCGCTGTCGCCGACACGCTCCTCGGTGACGTCGAGATCAAGGCGGGTCAGGCGGTGAGCGTGTGGCTGTCGTCGCTCAACCGGGACGAGAACGTGTTCGACCGGCCGATGGAGCTCCAGCTGAACAGGAACCCGAACCGGCACGTGAGCTTCGGCGGCGGTCGCCATTTCTGCATCGGTGCACCGCTGGCCAGGGTGATGATCGGTGTGTTCCTCGAAGAGACCATGCACAGCGTGGCGAGGATCGAGCAGGTCGGTGAGCCGCGACGCGCGCCGTCCTATGTCACGAACAGTCTCGAGTCCCTGCCTCTCGCGTTCCATTCCCGGTGATCCTGCTCAACTGACCTTTTCCAGGCACTGCCCGGCCGGTCGGAACGTGAACAGTCGCTGAAATGCCCAGCACTATGTTGCCGCACAAGGGGGCTTCAATGTCCGTGTACTACGACTCCACGAGGGAGCGATCGGGAACGGACCCGAGAACCGATCTCGTCCGGTCGATATTCGCCGAGCTCCTCGGCCTGCCTGCGGTGGCTCCGGACGACGACTTCTTCGAACTGGGCGGTGAGTCGCTGCTGGCCTCCCGCGTTCTCGGCCGGTTGCGTGCCGCGTTCGGGGTCGACGTCACGGCGCGGGAGTTCTTCGCTTCGCCGACTCCGATCGGTCTGACGGGCAGACTCGACTCGTACCGGACGACACGTCCGCCCGTCGAACCGATACAACGGCCCGCGCACGTCCCGTTGTCGTACGCGCAGCAACGACTGTGGTTCCTCAACCAGGTCGCCGGCGGTGGGGCCGGCTACAACATCCCGGTGGCGCTGTGGCTGTCGGGCGAGCTGGACCGCGACGCACTGCGGCACGCGGTGCGCGACGTGATCGCCCGGCACGAGACCCTCCGGACGGTCTTCCCGGCCGAGTCGGGCACACCGCGACAGGAGGTCCTGGATGTCCCTGACCTGGCAACCGTCATGCCGGAGATCCACGTCGAGCCCGGCGAGGCGCCGGAGGCGGTCCGTCGGCGTGCGGCCGAGGGCTTCGACCTGACCGTCGACGTGCCCCTGCGGGCGTGTCTGTTCGTCCTCGGCCCGCAGGAGCACGTGCTCCTGCTGTCGTTCCACCACGTCGCGGTCGACGGCTGGTCGTTCGAGCCGCTGCGGCACGACTTGTCCACCGCCTACCGTGCCCGGCTGGCCGGCGAAGCTCCGACGTGGCCGGACCTGCCCGTGCACTATGCCGACTACGCCCAGTGGCAGCGGCAACTCGCCGACGACGACACCGACGGGATGCTGGCCAAGCAACTGGGCTACTGGCTGACGGCGCTCGAAGACCTGCCTGCGCAGATCGCCCTGCCGACCGACCGCCCCCGTTCCGCCGCCACCGGCTACCGCGGCGGACGTGTGCCCTTCCACCTCGACGCGGCTCTGCACCAGCAACTCACCGATCTCGGCCGGGAGCACCAGTCGACGTTGTTCATGCTCCTGCATGCGGGCCTCGGTGCTCTGTTGACCAGGCTCGGCGCGGGCACCGACCTGCCGATCGGCGCACCTGCCGCCGGGCGGACGGACGCGGCACTCGACGATCTCGTCGGTTTCTTCGTCAACACGCTGGTGCTGCGCACCGACACCTCCGGGGAGCCGACCTTCCGTGAGTTGATCGAGCGCGTCCGGGCGACCGATCTCGCCGCGTTCGACGCGCAGGACGTGCCGTTCGAGCACGTGGTCGAGGCGCTCAACCCGGTTCGTTCGCTCGGCCTGAACCCACTGTTCCAGGTGATGCTCGCGGTGCAGACGCACGTCGATCCCGCGCTCGACGCGCCCGGCGTCGGCTCCCGGTTCGACCCCGTCGACATCGGAGTGTCCCGGTTCGAACTGTTCTTCTCGGTCCAGGAACGGCGATCCGCCGACGGCACGCCGTGCGGCATCGACGGAACGGTCGAGTACTCCGCCGACCTGTACGACCAGGGCACCGTCGAGGCCATGGTCGAGCAGTTCTGCCAGGTGCTGGGACAGGCCGTCGCCGATCCGGACCGGCCGGTGCTACAGGGCGAACTGCTGTCCGCGGCCGGCAGGCACCGGGTGCTGACGGAATGGAACGACTCCGCCCGGTCCCTTCCGGCCGCCGACCTGGTGACGTTGCTCGACCGCCAGGCCGCGCGCACGCCGTCGGCGGTCGCCGCCGTCACGGACACGATCAGCGTCACGTACGCGGAGCTGCACGCCAGGGCCAACCAGCTGGCCAGGGAGCTGATCAGCCGGGGTGCGGGCCAGGAGCGGGTGGTCGCGGTCCTGCTGGAGCGGTCCGTGGACCTCCTGGTCGCGCTGCTGGCCACGGTCAAGGCCGGTGCGGTCTACCTGCCGGTGGATCCGGACTACCCCGACGAACGACTCGGTTTCATGATCGGTGATGCCGCGCCGGTGGTCGTGGTGACCCACCGCGAGCACGCACACCGGGTGCCCGGCGCGCTGGTCATCGATTCCCCCGACGACATGGCGCGGATCGACCGGCACCCGGCGACGGCACTCACCCAGGACGAATGCCGCACCGGCGACCCCGCCGCCGCGGCCTACCTGATCTACACCTCAGGCTCGACCGGTGCGCCCAAGGGCGTGGTCATGCCGGCCGCCGGTCTGCTCAACATGGTGTGCTGGCAGGCGGACCGCGGCACGGGAAGCTCCGGCGGCGTCGTCGCGCAGCTGGCGAGCGTGGGGTTCGACGTGTCCTTGGAGGAAACCCTGCCCGCCCTGGTCAGCGGCGGCACGATCGCCATCCCCGAACCGGATGTGCGCACCGACCCGGTACGACTGGTGCACTGGATGGACCGGCACCGGGTGACGATGGTCATCGCGCCGACACTGATGATCGACAGCATCTGCTCGGCCGCTGTCGCCGAGGGCCTCGAACTGCCCGCGTTCACCGACGTCGCGCAGGCAGGATCCGCCCTGATGTTGAGCGATGACATGCGTGCGCTGCTGAGCGGTCCCGTGGAACGCAGGCTGATCAACTACTACGGTCCCACCGAGACGCATGCCGGGACCATGCTCGTCCAGTCCGGCCGGGTGGCCGCCGGGGGTCGGTCCCCGGCCGTGCCGATCGGTCGTCCGGTGTGGAACCAGCGGATCTACCTGCTGGACGGGGAGTCGCGGCCGGTCCCGCCGGGAGTGGTCGGTGAGATCTTCATCGCCGGTGCGGGCGTCGCCCGCGGCTATCTGGCCAAGCCGGGACTCACCGCCGAGCGGTTCCTGCCCGATCCGTTCGTGGACACCGGTGAGCGGATGTACCGCACGGGCGACCTGGCCAGGTGGACCGGCGACGGCACCCTGGTCTTCGTCGGCCGGGCCGACCAGCAGGTCAAGGTCCGGGGGTACCGGGTCGAGCCGGGAGAGGTCGAGGCGACTCTGCTCAAGCACCCCGACGTGGCACGTGCGGTCGTGACCGCGGTCGAGCCGGCGCCGGGCGACGTCCGGCTGGTGGCGTACGCGGTGGGGGTGGACGGCACCCGGCTCGTGCCGGCGCGGTTGCGGCGCTACCTCTCCGACACCCTTCCCGCGTTCATGGTCCCGGCTTCGTTCGTCGTACTGGACCGGATGCCGGTCAACGTCAACGGCAAAGTGGACGTCGCGGCGCTGCCGGCCCCGCAGTGGACGGCCGTCGGCCGCGCCCCGCGCACCCCGCAGGAAGAGCTGCTGTGCCGGCTGGTCGCCGACGTACTGAAGATCGCCGAGGTCGGGGTGGACGACGACTTCTTCCAGCTCGGTGGCCACTCGTTGCAGGTCGCCAGGGTGGCGAGCCGGGTGCGTGCGGTGCTGGGCGTGGACCTGCCGGTGCGAGTGATCTTCGAACGACAGACCGTCGCAGGCATCGCCAACGCCATCGACGACCTGGCGGCGAGCAGGCCGGCCGTCAGCGTCATGCCCCGCCCGGAGCGGGTGCCGCTGTCCTTCGCGCAGCGCCGGCTGTGGTTCGTGGAGCAGTTGGAGAGGTCGGCGGGTCATGGTTCCGCCTACCACCTCCCGTCGGCCTTCTCGCTGACCGGTGAGCTGGACGAGGCCGCACTGCGCGCGGCGTTCGGCGACGTGATGACCCGGCACGAAAGTCTGCGGACCGCGTTCCCGGTGTCCGGCGACGAGCCGTGGCAGCGCGTCCTCGACCCCGGGAGCCCTGTTCTGACCACGGTGGACTCCTCGGAGGCCGAGATCGCCGACGCGATGGCATCCGAAGTGGACCGCCGGTTCGATCTCGCAGACGCGCCGCCGATGCGGGCAGTGCTCTTCCGGCTCGGCCCGAACCGGCATGTGCTGCTGGTCTGCCTGCACCACATCGCCACCGACCACTGGTCGATGCGACCGCTGCTGCGGGACCTGTCCACCGCATACGCGGCCCGGCGTGCGGGCGACGCACCGCAGTGGACGCCGTTGCCGGTTCAGTACGCGGACTACACGCTGTGGCAGCGGCAGATCCTCGGCGCCGACGGCGGGGCCGCCACGAACGAGGTGGAGTACTGGACCGAGCAGCTGGCCGGCCTGCCCGAGCGACTGGACCTGCCGCTGGACCGGCCACGCCCGGCCGTGCGCGGTCATCGGGGCGGGACCGTGCATTTCGAACTGGACGCCGAGCTGCACGCCGGTCTCGCCCGGTTCGCCGGTGCCGGACGCGCCAGCCTGTTCATGGCACTCCAGACGGCTCTGGCCGGCCTGCTCACCCGGGTCGGCGCGGGTGCCGACATCCCGATCGGCGCGCCGATCGCCGGTCGGAATGACGACGCGCTCGACGATCTGGTGGGCTTCTTCGTCAACACCCTGGTACTGCGCACCGACACCAGTGGCAATCCGACGTTCACCGAACTGCTGGCGCGGGTGCGCGAGACCAACCTGGCCGCGTACGCCCACCAGGACGTGCCGTTCGAGCGGCTGGTCGAGGCGCTCAAGCCGACACGCTCGTTGAGCCACAACCCGCTCTTCCAGGTGACGCTCACGCTGCAAGGCGCTGGCGAGGCCGCGCTCGACCTCCCCGGCGTCGCGGTGACCAGGCGGCAGGTCGATGTGCAGACAGCCAAGTTCGACCTGTCGTTCTCGTTCACCGAGCGGCGCGGCCCCGACGGCAGTCCGGAAGGCATGGCCGGGCTGGTCGAGTTCGCCGACGACATCTTCGACCAGGAGACGGTCGTCGCGCTGACCCAGCGTCTGGTCCAGGTGATGCGGGCCGCGGTGGCCGATCCGGCGGCCCGGCTCGACACGGCCGACGTGATGCTGCCCAGCGAGCGCGAAGCGCTGCTCAGCGGCGCGATGCCGATCTGAGAAGAGGAGCCAGCACGTGCAGACCACTGTTGCCGGTCCACCGGTGAACACACCGACCAAGCTGCTGCGGCACAATCCGGTCTGGTACCGGTGGCTGGTCGCGGCGTCTCTGGCCAGGCTGCCGCAGACCTCGCTTCCGGTCGCGTTGGTGCTCACCGCACACCAGGCGTCCGGGTCGTTCGTGAGCAGTGGACTGCTCAGCGGCGCGAGCGCGATGACCTACGCGCTGTGCGCTCCGTGGCGGGGCCGGCAGATGGACCGGGCCCTGTTGCCCAAGGCCCTCGGGTGGTCGCTGCTCGCGGCGACCGCCGGGCTCGTCGCCACGTCGATCGCGGCGGCCGCGGGTGCTCCCCTGTGGCTGCTGCTGGTGTTCGTCGTCCTGGCCGCGTCCGCCGGCGCCGGGGTGGGCGGGGCCTACCGGTCGCTCCTGCCCCACTTCCTCCCCTCCACCCAGCTTGCCCAGGCATACGCGGTCGACGCGGTGGCGGTGCAGGTGGCGTGGATCGGTGGGCCGGCGCTGGCGGCCGTGGTGGCTGCCGCGGTCGGACCGCAGGCATGTGTCGGCGTCGTGGCCGCTGTGACGGCCGGGGGTGCCGTGCTCAGCTGGACGCTGCCGAGGAGAGAACCGGGAGGTCCGACGCAGCAGCACTCCTCGGTGCGCGCGTTGCTCGGCCGGCTGTGGGCGCCGCTCGTGCTCAACGCGGGTATCGGGATCAACCTCGGCGCGCTCGACGTGGCGTTGCCGGCCCTGATGGTCGATCACGGCAAGCCCGCGACGAACGGCGGTCTGGTGCTCGCCGGCCTCTTCGCCACGAGTGCGATCAGCAGCTCGGTCTACGCCGCGTTGCCGTCGACGCACCCGTTGCGGAAGGTGACGACCCGCACGGTGGCGTGCGCACTGATCGCCGCGTACGGCATTGTCATGGCAAGCGCTGTCGCGGCACCCCGGTTGTGGCTTGCCGTGGTCTGTCTCCTGGTCGCCGGACTGGCCTTCGCCCCGGGCGACAGCGCGGTCATCCTGCTGGTCTCCGAACAGGCGCCGAAGGCCCGGCTGGCGGAGGCGTTCGGATACTTCTCCGCCATCGGCTACGTGGGTATCGCCCTTGCCAGCCCGGTGGCCGGTTGGTTCGTGACGCGATACGGCGCCGGGGCGGGTCTGCTCCTGGCGGCACTGGCACCACTGGTCGCGGTCGTAGTGGTGACAACGACGCGCGTCGGACGGAATTAGAGAGAGCCGAAAAGTGCGAGCGGGCGGTGTCCCGCGGCAGTTCACAGCGTTTTCCGACGACATACGGAGGTCGATCATGGCGGACATCGATGACAGCGTCGATTACATCGTCGTGCTCAACGGCGAGGAGCAGTACTCAATTCTCCTGGCCGGGCGCGAAGTTCCGAAAGGGTGGGCCGCCGAAGGATTCCGCGGACCCCGGCAGCAATGCCTGGACCACATCGACCGTGTGTGGACCGACATGAGGCCGCTGAGTGTCCGCAGGCGAATGGACGGGAAGTAAAATGCTGTACGAACGCGTCGCCCGGCAGGCCCTCCGGAATCCTTCGGCTCCCGCGGTCACGTACGACGGCGAGACCCTGACCTACGACCAGCTCGTCCGCCGAGCGGACCGGTTGTCGGACGCACTGACGACGGCCGGCGTCCGGCGGGGTGACGTCGTCGGTGTCCTGATGAGGCGGTCCACCGACATGATCCCGGCGCTGCTGGCGATCCTGCGTGCCGGCGCCGCCTACGTCGGGGTCAGCCCCGACGACCCGCCACAACGGCGGAACGACCTGCTGACGAACGCCGGCGTGGAGTTCGTCGTGGCGGACGACCAGCTCCGCGAGTGCGTTCCCAGCCGGTTCACCACGCTCTCGCCGTCGGCTGTGAGCGAGACCTCCAGCGCTCCGGCGAGCACCACCGCCGACGACCTCGCCTACGTCAGCTTCACGTCCGGCTCGACCGGTGAGCCCAAAGGCGTCATGGTTCCGCACCGCGCGGTCCTCAGGCTGGTCACGGACATGAACTGGATGACCGTTCGCCGGGACGACGTGTTCCTCCAGGCGGCTCCGCTGGCGTTCGACGCCTCCACCTTCGAGATCTGGGCACCGCTGACCCACGGCTGCCACCTCGTGATGGCGCCGTCCGGCCGGATCACCCTGGACGTGGTGGGGGAAACCCTGCGTGAGCACGGTGTGACGGTGCTGTGGCTGACGGCCGGCCTGTTCCACGAGATGGTGGCGCACGACATCGACGCGTTCGCCGGCGTACGTCACCTCGTCGCGGGCGGCGACGTGATCCAGTCAGGCCCGGTCGCGCGTCTGCTCGCGGCGCATCCCGGCATCACGTTCACCAACGGATACGGGCCCACCGAGAACACGACCTTCACCACGACCTGGACGACCAGCGCCGCCGCCCGGGACAACCTCGACACGATCCCGATCGGAACGCCCGTCAACGGCACCCGGACAGCGGTGCTGGACGACGGACTGCGGCCGGTCGAAGCGGGTGCCTGCGGTGAGCTGTACGTGTCAGGAGCCGGGCTCGCCCTCGGTTACCTCGGTCAGCCGGGCGCCACGGCCGACCGGTTCGTTCCCGACCCGTTCGCGGATGAGCCGGGGGCGAGGATGTACCGCACCGGCGACATCGTCCGGCTGCGGCCCGACGGAGCCTGCGAGTTCGTCGGCCGGGTCGACGACCAGGTCAAGATCCTCGGCCACCGGGTCGAGCCGGGCGCGGTCGAGACCGCTTTGCACCGCCTGCCCGGGGTGAGCCGAACCGCCGTCGTCGTGCGGACCGCCGCCGACGGCACGAAACGGCTGGTGGCCTACGTCGTCCCGGAGGAGGAGCCACCGCCGCACTGGGGTGAGCGACTGCGCGAACAGCTGCGCGCCACCCTGCCGGCGCCGATGATCCCGTGGGCTGTCCTGGTCCGGGACACCCTGCCCCTGACCAGCAACGGGAAGATCGCCCGTGACGCGTTGCCGGCGGTGGACCTGATGGCACGCAACGTGCCGAACGAGTACGTCGCACCGCGGACCGACGTGGAGCACCGCTTGGCCGAGCTGTGGGCACGCGTGCTCGGTGTGGAGCCGATCGGCGCCGACGACGACTTCTTCGATCTGGGCGGCCATTCGCTCAACGCCGCGGACCTGCTCGGCTCGCTGCGGACGGAGTTCGGTGTCGCGTTTCCGGCGCGCGTCCTCTACCTGCAACCGACCATCCGTGAGCTCGGCGAGCAGCTGGAAACCGCCATCCGGAGCGGAGCGCAGCGATGACCGTCGCCGTGGAGCCGGGCCGCTGCCCGATGCACGCCACCCCGGAGACCGACCTGTTCGAGTCGGGCACGTTCGCCACCACGGACGTGCACGCCGTCTGGCGCACCATGCGACGTGAGGCGCCGGTCAGCTGGCACCCGGTCGGCGACAACGGGTTCTGGTCCGTGACCCGGTACGACGACGTGCGGTACGTGCTGCGCGACCACGGCACGTTCACCTCCGAACAGGGATCGCTGCTCACCCTCCTCGGCAAGGGCGACCCGGCCGGCGGCCGGCAGATGGCGGTCACCGACCCACCCCGGCACGCGAGGCTGCGGGAACCGCTGCAACGCGCCCTGTCGATCAAGGAGGTGGAGCGCGACCTGCCGCGTATCCGGTCCCTGGTCCGGGAACTGCTCGCGCCCATGAAGGACGGCGGCGTGTTCGACTTCGCCGCGGCCATGGCGGCCATGCCGATGGCGGTCATCGGCTCCTGGATGCGGCTTCCCCGGTCGGACTGGCCCGAGCTGACCCGGCTGACGGGCGCGTCCATCGCGCCGGACGACCCGGCCTACACCGGCCCGGGCGGTCCGGACAGGACACTCGTCAGAGCACACCGTGAGCTGTTCGCCTACTTCCAGGACGTGGTCGCGGAACGGCGCACCGCCCCCGGCGACGACCTGATCGGCGTGCTGCTGGGCATGCGTGTCGACGGGGCGAGGCTCACGCCCAGCGAGATCGTGTCCAACTGCTACAGCCTGCTGCTCGGTGCCAACGTGACCACCGCCCAGCCACCGAGCGCCGCACTGCTCGAACTCGCCGGAACCGACGCGCTGGCCGACTGGGCGGCGCATCCGGACCTGCTGATGAGCGGGGTGGAAGAAGCGTTGCGCTGGTCCTCGCCCGCGCAGCACTTCATGCGCTACGCCACGCGCGACGTGCGGATCCGTGACGTCACGATCCACGCGGGCGACGCGGTCGTCGCGTGGCTGGCTTCGGCCAATCGGGACGAGGCCGTGTTCTCGCGGTCGGACACGTTCGACATCCGCAGGCGCCCCAACAAGCACATCGCCTTCGGCGTCGGCCCGCACTACTGCGTCGGGCACACCGTCGCCAGGGTCGCGCTGCGGGTCCTGTTCCACGAGCTGCTGACCGGCTTCGCCGACATCGAGGTCGTCGGCGCACCCGTACGGCTGCGGTCGAACTTCATCGCGGGATACACCAGCCTGCCGGTGACGGCACGAGGAGTACGGCCATGACGAGCGGATCGACTGTTCCCCTCCGCAGGTGGCTGCCCCGGCCGCTGCACGAGACCGAGTCGCGGATCTTCTGCCTGCCGTATTCGGGCGCGGGTGCCTCCATGTTCAGCCGGTGGCCGGACGCCGCGGGCGACACCGGACTCTGCCCGGTGCAGTTGCCGGGCCGGGAGAACCGGCTGCGGGAACCGCACTTCGGGACCTACGAACAGCTCGCGCAGGACGTGGTCGAGGCGCTGCTGCCCGCCATGGACCGCCCCTTCGGACTGTTCGGGCACTGTAGCTCCGCGCTCATCGCGTTCGAGGTCGCCGTCGTGCTGCACCGCGAAGGGCTGCCGATGCCACGGCGGTTGTTCTGCTCCTCCCAGGTCGCCCCGCACGAAGGACCGTACGGCAGCTACTTGACGATGACCGACGACGAACTGCGCGCGGAGCTGGTCGCGCTGAGTGACGGCAAGCTCGACGCCACCGTCCTGGACGTCGTCACCGAGGTGCTGAGAGCGGACGTCGAGGCCAACAAGGCGTACCGGCCGGCCGAGCCGGTACTGCTGGACACCGCGATCACCACGATCGGCTGGTCGGCCGACCAGGAGGTCGCCCCCGAGCGTATGAGCGGGTGGGACCAGTACTCCAAGCGGGTCCACCCGGTGGTGCTGCCGGGCGTGCACCACACGTTCCTCGACGCCCCGGCCGCGCTGCTGACGCAGTTCGCCGACGGGATGGCCTCGGATGACTGAGGTGCGCACCTGCCGGATCGCCCGGACCCACAACGGCCCACCCGGCAGCGCGAACGGTGGATACGCGTGCGGGATGTTCGCCAGGACAGCCGTCGACGTGGTCGGGCCGGCCGCGGTGGTCCAGTTGCACGCGGCCCCACCGCTCGACACCGAACTGGCCGTCCGCGCGCATCGCGGACGAGCGCTCGTCTGGCACGAGGACGAACTCGTCGCAACCGTTTCCACCGCGGCGCACGACCAGCCGGCAGTGGCGCCGTTCGTCACCTTCTCCGCCGCGGAACGGGCGAGCGCGTTCTTCGCGGGTGCGGCGGCACACCCCTTCCCCGAGTGCCTGGTGTGTGGGACCGCCAGGACCGACCCGGCTGCCCTGCACCTGACTCCCGGGGGTGTGGACGGTCTTCCGGGTGTCGTCGCGTGCACCTGGGTCCCCACCGGTGACCCGGACCTCGACACCGTGTGGGCCGTGCTGGACTGTCCCGGCGGCTGGACCCTCGACCAGAGCGGCTCTCCTTACGTGCTCGGCAGGATGTCCGCGCGCGTCCACGCGCTCCCTGCGTCCGGCCGGCCCGCGATCGTCGTGGCCCAGCACATCGCGACCGCCGGACGGACCGCGCGGGTGGTCAGCGCGCTGTTCGGTCCGGACGGCGCCGAGTTCGGCCGGGCGGAGGCCACCTGGGTCCGCCTCAGTGCTTCTTCCGATGTGGCGCCGAGCAAAAGGGAGTGCCTTCGATGACGACTGCGAACCTGATCGACCTGTTCGAGGAGCAGGCGCGCCGACGACCGGACGCCGTCGCGGTGGTGTGCGGTGAACGCTCACTGTCCTATCGGGAACTCGACAGCCGGGCGAACCGGCTGGCCCACCTGCTGGCCGGGTCCGGCGCCCGCCCCGGCGTGTTCGTCGGGGTGTGCCTGCCGAGGTCCCTGGACCTGCCGGTGGCACTGCTCGCCGTGCTGAAGACCGGCGCGGCCTACCTGCCGCTGGATCCGAGCTACCCCGCGGAACGTGTCGCGTGGATGGTGCAGGACGCGCACCCGGTCGTGGTCGTCGGCACGTCGGAGGTGCTCCGGTCCGGAAACCGGCTGCTGCTGGACGACCCGGTCGTGGCGGCCCGGCTCGCGGACACCCCTGACGGCGCCCCGCAGGTCGTGCGGGACCCCGGCGACGCCGCCTACATGATCTACACCTCCGGGTCGACGGGCCGGCCGAAGGGAGTCGTGGTCGCGCACGCCAACGTCATGGCGTTGTTCACCGCCGCCCGCGACGTGTTCGACTTCGGCCCGGACGACGTCTGGACGCTGTTCCACTCCTACGCGTTCGACTTCTCGGTCTGGGAGCTGTGGGGCGCGCTCCTCCACGGTGGCACGCTCGTGGTGGTCCCGGTCGACACCGCCCGGTCCGCGCCGGACTTCCTGCGGCTGCTGGCCGACCGGCGGGTCACCGTCCTCAACCAGACCCCGTCGGCGTTCTACGAACTGGCACGAGCCGATGCCGAGGACCCGGTCACCTCCAGCCAGCTGGCTCTGCGCTACCTGGTCTTCGGCGGTGAGGCGCTCGACCTGGCGAGGCTGGAGGAGTGGTACGAGCGGCACGGACCGGGCAAGCCCGAGCTGGTGAACATGTACGGCATCACCGAGACCACCGTGCATGTCACCTTCACCGCCCTCGACCCCGACCGGACGGCCGCGGCGGGCCTGGTCGGCCGGCCACTGCCCGGCGTTCGCTGCTACGTCCTGGACGACAGGCTGAACCTGGTACCGCCCGGTGTGGTGGGTGAGCTGTACGTGGGTGGCGTGGGCGTGGCATGGGGCTACTGGGGCCGTGGCGGGTTGACGGCCGACCGGTTCGTGCCGGATCCGTTCGGTGGTGTCGGCGAGCGGCTGTACCGGACCGGCGACCTCGTGCGCTGGGGGCGCTGGGGTCTGGAGTACTCGGGGCGGATGGACGACCAGGTGAAGATCAGGGGGTTCCGGATCGAGCTGGGCGAGGTCGAGTCGGTGCTGGCCCGGTGCCCTGGCGTGGCGGACGCCGTGGTCGTCGCCGGCACGAACGGCCGGGGCGAGCGGTGCCTGGTCGGGCATGTCACGCCGGGCAGGCCGGACGGCTCGGTGAACCCGTCACAGCTGGGCGTCGCCGCGCGGGAGTTCACCTCCCGGCACCTTCCCGCCCACATGGTGCCGGCGGTGGTCATGGTCTCCGCGGAGTTCCCGCTGTCACCCACCGGCAAGGTCGACCGGCGGGCGCTTCCCGCACCGGTGTTCGAGGTGTCGGCCAGTCGCCCCCGCTCGCCGGCGGAGGCGGTGCTGTGCACGCTGTTCGCCGACGTGCTCGGTCTTGACGAAGTCGGCCCCGATGACGGCTTCTTCGACCTCGGCGGGCACTCGCTGGTGGCGATGAGCCTGGTGAACCGGGTGCGGTCCGCGCTGGGGGTGGAGCTGGGAGTCAGCGCCGTGTTCGAGGCACCGACACCGGCCGCGCTCGCGCGGCTGGTCGCGGGTCACACCACTGGGGGCGGGGCCCATGACGTACTGCTCGAACTGCGCGGGCACGGCAGTCAGCCACCGCTGTTCTGCATGCATCCGTCCAGCGGGATGAGCTGGTCGTACGCCGGCCTGCTGCACCACCTCGATCCGGAGACGCCGCTGTACGGACTACAGGCACCCAGCGTGGCCGGTGACTCCGCCCTGCCCGAGACCATCGAGGAGCTGGCGGCGGACTACCTGCGCCGCATCCGTACGGTGCAACCGAGGGGACCGTACCGGTTGCTCGGCTGGTCGTTCGGTGGTCTGGTCGCCCACGAAATCGCGGTCCGACTCGAGCGGGAAGGGCAACAGGTGGAGTTGCTGGCCGTTCTGGACGTGTCGCCGACGGCCGCAGAGACCGACGGCACGCAGGCGGAGGGCCTTGCCGACGACACGCTCGAAGAGGCAGTCGCGGAGGTGATCGGCGATGCCAGCCTGCCCGAGGAGACGATCGCCCGGATGACCGCCACCGTCCGGTACAGCAGCCGGCTCCGTGACCGCTTCACCCCCGGGCGGTTCGGCGGCGATCTGCTGCTGTACACGGCTGGACCGAGCGCACTGGCCGACGACTGGCGCCCGCACATCGGCGGCCGCATCACGACCCACGAGATCGCCACCACCCATCTCCGGATGATGCGCCCCGTGGCGTTGACCCAGATCGGACCCGTCCTGGCGGCCGCGCTCGCCGGCGAGGACGGGTAGGTGCCAGGCCGAGCCTGGTGCGGGGGAGATCCTCAGCGCGACCACGCGCCGTCCTCCCATGACGCTGCCCAGCAGCCCAGCCACGGCCGTCTCACCGGACGTGCGCGCACGCGCTGGTATGCACTCCCCGGTCGGCGCGTGCGCCGCCGGCGCCGAGGCACTCGCCACGGCGGCAGACATGGTCGCTCGGGGCCGTGCGGACGTGGTCGTGGCCGGCGCGGACACCTGTATCAGACCTCTGTCGAGCAGCGGTTTCGATCGGAGCGGAGTTCCGGCCCGAGGCAACGACGACCCGGCCGGCGCCGGCCGCCCGTTCGCCGCCCACCGCTGCGGCTTCGTGCTCGCCGAGGGCGCAGCCGCTCCGGTTCTGGAACGCGCCGACCACGCACGCGCCCGCGGCGCCCGTGTCCTGGGCATTCTCGCCGGGCAGGGCATCACCAGCACCGGCCACCACCTGACGACCCCTGTGGGGTCCGAACAAGCCCGCGCCATCCGTCGCGCACTTGCGGCGGCCGGCCCGTCTCCAGCAGACGCGGCACACGCCAGCGGCACTCCGGCCGGTGACTACGCGGAGGTCCGGGCCATCGCCGAGGTGCTTGGCCCGCACCCGGCGGTGACCGCGATCAAGCCAGCGATCGGACACACGCTCGGCGCGGCTGGAGCCCTCGCAGCGATCGTGACCTTGCTGTCCATGCACGAGGACCGATCCCAGCCACTCTCAAACCTGCTGGGGCAACGGCAGAGGCGCTGAGTGGCGAATCCGACGCCGATCAGCAGGGCGGGCGCCACGAAGATGCCGAGCCGCGGGTCGGTGACGGCCAGCCGGGCGCACAGCGAGCGTCGACACGGTGAAGGCGGCAGCGGTCGGTCATGCCGGACTCCCGGAACGGCTCGCTGCGGCCCTTCGCCATGCACCACCCCGGGCCGCCCACGTGGTGCCGAGGAGACGCCGAGTCACTAGGCTCGTCATCGTGTCCACCGCGTGCGTGATGTCGGCTTCCCTGATCCCCGCCGGACTCACGCTCGCGACGCGCTACCTCGACCTTGCCGGTGTCTTCTCGTGCGCACTGCTGGGGGGCGCTGTGGCCCGCACGGCCGGCCTGGACCTGTTCGGGTTCCTGGTGGTGGGCATCATCTCCGGTCTGGGCGGAGGCATGATCAGGGACGTGCTGCTCCAGCACGGCACACCGGTCGCGCTGACGGACTACGCCTACCTGTCGACCGCCATCGCCGGTTCCGTGGTGGTCTTTCTCATCAAGATCAGTGAGGCGTCCTGGACGCGGCTCTTCACCGTCCTCGACGCCGCCGTCCTCGGGTTGTGGGCGGTCACCGGGGTCAACAAGACGCTCGCCGTGGGGCTGGGGTGGCTTCCGGCGGTCCTCCTGGGCACCGTGACCGCCGTCGGCGGCGGCGCCCTGCGCGATGTCGTCCTCGGCCGGGTGCCGGCTGTCTTCGGGGGCAACGGTCTGTACGCCACCGTGGCCCTCGCGGTCGCCGGAGTCACGGTGATCTGCGTGTACCTCGGCGTACCGGCGATCGGCGCCGTCCTGGGCATCACCCTGGCCCTGGCCTTCCGGCTCACTGCCGTGCGGCTCGGCTGGAACCTGCCGAACAGCCTGGACTGGCAACCCCGGTCCGTGACGGCCGCGACGCTGCTGCACGGCACCGGCACCGCCGCCCGGAACGGGAAGGAAGAGCAGCCCCGCCCGCGCAAGGAGACGTCGTGACCGACCGGAACCACGCAGTGCTGTCCGGCCTCGCCGGTATCCGCTCCGATCTCGAGGACCTCTACCGGGATCTGCACAGGCATCCCGAACTCGGCCTGCGGGAGCACCGCACGGCGAAGAAGGTGTCCGACGCCCTGCGGGATCTCGGTTACGAGGTCACCGACGGCATCGGCGGCACGGGCGTCACCGGCGTGCTGGCCAACGGCGACGGACCTACCGTCATGGCCCGTGCGGACATGGACGCCCTCCCGGTACGCGAGCAGACCGGTCTGCCCTACGCCTCCACCGTGACCCTGACCGGTCCGGACGGCGCCGAGCAGCCGGTCATGCACGCCTGCGGACACGATGTGCACGTGACCGCCCTGCTCGGCTGCGCACAGCTGATGAGTCAGGCCAAGGACGCCTGGCGCGGTACCTTCGTGGCGCTCTTCCAGCCCTCGGAGGAGAACGGCGACGGCGCCCGCGCCATGATCGACGACGGTCTCACGGCAAGGGCGCCCCAGCCTGACGTGGTACTCGCCCAGCACGTCCTGCCCTATCCGGCCGGCTACGTGGGCACCCGTCCGGGGTCCTTCCTGTCGGCCGCGGACAGCCTGCGCATCACCGTCCACGGCCGAGGAGCCCACGGCTCCATGCCCCAGGCCGCGGTCGACCCCGTGGTGATGGCCGCCATGATCGTCGTGCGTCTACAGACCATCGTCTCCCGGGAACTCGCCGCCATCACCCCCGCCGTCGTCACCGTAGGCAGCATCCACGCCGGCACCGGCCCCAACGTCATCCCCGACAGCGCCGTCATCGAGCTCAACATCCGCACCTACGACGCTGCCACGCGCAGCCAGGTCCTGACGGCGGTCGAGCGCATCGTCCGGACCGAGAGCGAGGCGTCCGGGTCGCCGCGGGCACCCGAGATCGAGCGAACGGCCGCCTTCCCGCCCACCGTCAACGACGAGGAAACGACCCGGCGCGTCGCCGAGGCGTTCGCGGCCCACTTCGGCGACGACGCGCACACCATCGACCTCCAGACCGCCAGCGAGGACATGAGCGAGATCCCCCAGGCGTTCGGCGCGCCGTTCACCTATTGGGGCATCGGCGGCATCGACGCCGAGCTGTACGCCGAGGCCGCCAAGAAGGGCACCATCGCCCAGGACGTCCCGGTCAACCACAGCCCCGCCTTCGCCCCCGTCGTGCAGCCGACCCTGGACACCGGCGTCAGCGCCCTGACGGTGGCCGCCCTCGCCTGGCTCGGCAGCTGAGGTGAACCCGGACCGGGCCATGGGGGTGGGCCCTCCGAAGCACCGGTCCCGTAGTGGCTGGGTCCGGACACGTCCCGGGTGAACCCGGGCACGGCCGGCGAGTCCGACGAGTGGCCCACGTGTCGCCGTCGGACGCCACCGCATTGGCTGCATCGATTGCCGGGCAATGGCCGGCCGACGGTGACGACGAGGCCGGGTGGACTTGGACACCCCGAACAACGGGGCGAGTTGGCGCAGGGTTGTCGGTCCGCCAGTACGCGGCGATCAGAAGCACCCGGTCCTCCAGCGGCAGGCGCCAGGGCCGCCCCTTGCGGACCCGGTCGACGCTCTGGCGCCGCAGCGCGGTGATCAGCTCGTCGAACTGCGCGGGCTCAGCCCGGTGAACGGAGCTATCCGGGAGGGCTCCGCCGCCGTGATCACTCGGCTGACCGCCGCAGGCGGTCTCCTGCCGGAGATGATCTGCGGTTACGGGGCAGTTCTTAGCGCGCTTTCAACGACTTCAAAAGCGCTATATAGGTACTGTTGAGCCGAGCACCTTTGTCCATATAGGCAGCCCCGACTGTTACGCCCTCCCGGAGGAACGCAACGAGCACTCCGTGGTCCAGCTGATCCAGATCCCCACAGATAATCTCCATAGAATCTGATATCTTCGGGTTGCCGGCAACCTGGATACGCAGTCCGAATACTTCAGTAGCTATGCTGGGGAAGTATCCGATCTGGGAAATTTTTGCATCATAACCCAAAGATGACGCCAAAGACCTACCCGCAAGATCACCGGTGTCGATCGCATTCTTCCAGAATTCCATACGCGTGTGGTTCCCCGCCATCCACGGGTCAGGGTAACGAGCAATATCCCCGGCCGCGAACACGTCCTCACACTGAGACACGCGCATGTGTTCATCGACGCGCACCCCATCAGACAAATCTAGACCGTTCCCGCGCAGCCATTCGACATTGGGAACACTTCCGATCGCTTCAACAAAAAGAGATCGATCTGATGGAGACTCAAGATTGGACGCTTCTGAAGCGCTCACATCTCTTGCGGACACGACAGTACGATCGCAAAGCAGTTCCCTTGCGGAATCGCCTGTCAGGAACGTGACACCATTTTGAACGACCCAACGCCCAAGCGCAATTGATATCCGCTTACCCAAAACACTCTCGAATGGCCCGCATCGTAGCGCTTCGAGCATAAGAACTTCACAGCCGTAATCTTTGGCTAGCGAAGCAAGCTCGCAAGCAACGAATCCGGCGCCAACTATCGTCACCTTCTCGCTTGTCTGGAGTTGATTATGCATATATTGTGCATCGCCTAGATCGCGCAGGGTCCTATGCGTGTGAAACGCACACTCCCTGTTGCCCTCGGCCGAGGTGCGCGGGCGTACACCCGCAGCAATCACTAGACGATCGTATTCGAATGTTTCACCTGTACTCAAACGCAGAACCCTGTTACGCAGGTCCGCGGTTTCGATTTTAGTGCCGAGACGCCAGGTTAGAGCGTTATTCTCGGCGCCGTTCACCTTCAGATCTTCGGCGATAGTCATTTCAAGGGCATCCGATACTGGATACCGTTTCTTTGTCAGACCCGGCCGATTGTACGTACGGTGAGTCTCGTCTCCGAAAATGACGATCCTGGCGTCAACCTTGCATTTAAGTATCGCGTTGGCCGCTCGCAATCCCGCTATACCGGAACCGACTATTCCGATACGTGGCTCTCCGTCAGTCATTGGCGGCATCACGATTTCAAAAAGATTGCTTGGAGGGGGCAAGAGTCGATAGCATCCTCGATGTCGTCGGCATTTTCTTCATCGAACGACTCCTGGTACTGAAGCTCCCCATTGGGGTCGAGCTCAAAGTTGGTCGGAGCCGAAATTGCGCACTGCCCATGGTTCTCGCACTTGATCCTGTCAACAAAGATCTTCATGATTCCCTGCTCTTTCGCCGCTCGTCTGTTTCGCTGGTTTTTTCCCCAGCGATCATGATCCTACGGACCTCCGCGCGGCGAAGGAAGAAGCGACAGGTGGCCTGAATCGGTCCTGGCCTATTCAGGCCCGCAGTCGGATTTGGCATCCGACCATTGAGTTGTCGGCGATCGCGATATTCCCCGTGCCAAGTGGTTTGAGACTGAACGTTGCAGGCCGGCGGCCATGCCGCCCGCTCGCCGGGGCCACGGGGCCGCTCCGATGGGGGTCCTCCCGGCCCGCCGGGCAAGCTGTCGTGTCGGCGCAGGACGCATCAGGCCGACGAGAGCACGTTGGTGGGGCAGGAGCTTGTAGCGGCAGTCACCCTCGCGGGTGACGCTGAGCAGAGTGAGCACCCTGGTGTGCGCGGGAACTCCTCAGTCCTGGTAGCCATCACTCCGCGCTGGGTTGCCGCAGCCGGCGGCCGGGTACCCAATGCTCACCTTGGAGGGTGCCATGAGATTTCCGAGTCGACGTAGAACCATCTGCGGATGTTTTCTGTCATGCTTGCGCTTCAGAAAGTAACCAGCTAAGCTGGTTCGATGGCTGTCGTCTATTTTCCTGAGTTCCGTCTGGGCAAGGTGCTAGCGACCAGCTTCACGGCGACCCTGTCGGAGCGTTGCGGCGAGGCACTGGAGCGCATTCCTGTGCCATCCCGGCTCGTGGACTGGTTGGCAATCAATGGGCTCGCGGTCGACTCCTGCACCCAGTCGCAGCTCGACCGCGCTCGGGAACTACGGGAATCAATCCACGCAGCTGCCACCGCCGTCGCAAACCAGGATCCGCTTCCCTCTTCAGCTGTCCAAGTCATCAATGACTGCAGTACTCACGGTCTGGCCTCGGCAATCGTGACGGCCGAGGGCAGCCGGGAGTGGCTGCTGAGTTCTGCGTCTGTAGAAGATGCGCTCAGTGTGATCGCCGCCGATGCGATCAGTCTCCTTGCCGGAGAACGAGAAGGAAAAATTTCCTTGTGCGCCTCACCAACGTGCCGAGCCGCGTTCTTCGACACCAGCCGGGGCTGCACCCGAAGATGGTGCGACATGAATACGTGTGGGAATCGTGAGAAAAAGGCACGCTTCCTCGCCAACAAGCGTAAAAACTCAAGCCTTGCCGGCTGACCGCCATCCCTTGTACGCCGCGACTCGTACGGCGAGGACAGCACGATCGTCTTCGGCTCGGTTGATGCTGTCCACCAAGTCGGCGCCGGGCCGGCGGCACTGCTGGCCGGAGTGGCCCGCGACACGGCCGCCACCTACACCTCGGTGCGGTTCGCGATCGCTGGTTCTTGTGAATTCGTGGCGGCACTCTTCGTAGTGTTCGGACTGCCGCGCTCCGTAGTCTTGCTATCGCACGCTGTTTAAGAGGTGGAATCGCATGTTCGATGTTCTGGGAATGGACGCCACGGCCGAGGTGGTCTACCGCGAGATGCTGGCGCACCCGCACGACGGTGTGGCCGATCTGATGCGCCGCCTCCAGATGCCTGAGCAGGCGGTACTGACAGCACTCGACACTCTCAGCGAACTGGCTCTGGTGCGGTGTTCCTCCGAAGACCCCCAGAACTTCCACGCAGTCGACCCGCACCTGGCCGCAGACATCTTACTCGCAAGGCAACGAGCCGAGCTCGCCGCGCAACAACAACGTGTGCAAGAGGCTCAGGCTGCCGCCGTACAACTCAAATCAGAGTTCACCCAGGACAAAGACGAGGTGCAGCGCCTCAAGGGGGTCGACTGCGTCCGCGACTACCTGGCGACTTTGTACGACAGGGTTCAGGACGAGCTGTTGACATTCGCTCCGGGCGGAGCCCAGACAGCAGCCAATGTACGCAGCTCGCGGCCGCTCGCCGAGGACCTGCTGGAGCGCAGCGTGCGGATGCGCACAGTGTATCTGGACAGCGCCCGCAACGATCCTGCCACGATGGCGCACGCGGATTGGCTGGCCGCGCTCGGCGGGCGAATACGTACCGTCCCCTCGTTACCGAACCGCATGATCATCTGCGACCGCAGGATCGCCGTCGTCGCCGCTGACTGCGATGACACCGCCGCCGGGGCAGTGGTCATACAGACGGCAGGAGTAGTCTCATCGCTGTACGCCCTCTTCGAGAGCGTCTGGCAGTCCGCCCAGCCGATGGGTGCGACCCCCTTACCCGCGGATGCGCAGAGGATGAGTCCCCAGCAGACGGAAGTGCTGCGGCTGTTATCTCTGGGGCACACCGACGAATCCGTCGCGGCGCGGTTGGGTGTGTCGGCTCGCACGGCACGCCGCATTGCCACGAAACTCATGGACCACCTTGGCGCGCGAAGCCGCTTCCAGGCTGGTGTGCACGCGGTCGCGAGGGGACTCATCCGGCCTTGATGGTCCGTACGGTCGCTGGTCGACAAGCAGCCGGAGGGATTGACAATTCGAATAGGACAGTTGCCTCATGTACCTCGTCCATCTCGCTATTGCCCCCTCAGGCGATGCCTCCCTGCCTGCTGAGATCAGGCAGATGCTCGAAGCCACCGCACCGGACGTTCTCGAACACGTCAGCGTGCATCCCCAGGCACGGCCTCACCCTGTCATCGGTCTCTTCCTCCGCGTCGCCTCCCTGGACGAGGCCGAGACGACCGCGGAGCAAATCTGGGTGAGCGCTGCCGCTGTGTGCCCGCAGCTGGCTGAGTGGTGCCTGCGACGCGCTGAAGCGCCTCTCCTCTTCTACGAGTTGGAATGACTTCGGCGTTCGCGAGGACGAGGAGGGCCCGCAGGAGGGCGGTTGCGTAGCGGGCGTTCACGCAGACCATGGTGATCATGCGTCAGGTCTGAGGTCGGCGAAGCCGTGCTCTCGACGGCGGCGCGTTCGCGGCTCAGCAGGCGGTTCGCTTCCTTCTCTGCGTGGGTGAGCCTGTGGTTCCGGGCGGCCCTGCGACCGGTAACGCTCACCGGGTCGTCGTCGGGCGGGTCGCGTCCAGGCCGACGAGGCCGAGGTCGGCCAGGGTGCCGTGGCCGACCTCGCGGAGGCGCGCGGTGCCTGTCGCGGCGAGCAGCGGTGACCTCGCTGAACCGGCCGTCCCTCGCCGAGGAGGTCCGGATCAGGTTGCCCCTCTCGTCGGTGAGCGCGAGAAGCAACTGGCCATGGGTCTTGTGCTTCCCGCTGTAGTGGGCGCCGAGTAGAGGACGCGGCCATCCTTCGCTGTGGAGGTCCGGGCCGACTGTCGCGGTCGACCAGCGGGCCAACACCAACGGGGTGGGCGGTAGCGGCAGCGTCTCCGCCTCCAGGGCTGCGAAGACCCCCATCGGAGCGGCCCCGCCACACCTCTTGTCCGGCACCAGCCGGCGTGAGGCCCCGCCGAAGAAGCGGAACGCGGCAACGTGCGCCGCGCCTAGGCGTGTTGGTGCAGGTGGAGGACGGGGTGAACGAACATGTGGTGCGAGCACGGCAGCACCATCACGAACGCCCGGATATGGAGAGCCTGCTGACTGCGGTGACGGTGACCACGATCCACCAGCGCTTGCGGGACGAGCACGAACGGCAGCCGCGATGCCGGTCGGTCTCGGGCCAAGTCAGCTGCTCAGACGCCTGTCGGCCAACGTGGGAAACCAGCCTTTTTAATCAGTTTGATTCAGTCTGCACGGGGAATGTAGCGATCGCCGGCATCTCATTGGGTGGATACCAAGTCCTAGTAGGGCCTGAATAGGTCAGGACCGATTCAGTCCACCCGTCACTTCTTCCTTCGCCGCGCGAAAGCTCGCAGAATCGTGATCGCTGGACAACGAACCAGCGAGAGAGGCGAGCGATGAAAGAGCGAATATCCACCCCAGGCAGCTCACTCGCAGAGCAGCGGACCGTAAGCCGCTGGCTCGATGATGGCGGATGGCAGTGATTGTATGGCTACCTCGAAGGTCCACCTCCAGGGACATACGATGACGGCACTCGCCGAGGAGTTCGGCACCCCGCTGTTCGTCTACGACGCGGACATTCTGGAGGGCACGTATCGCAAGCTGCGCGGCGTGCTCCCCGCCAGTGTCGATGTCTTCTATTCGCTCAAAGCCAACCCGAACGTGAGCGTTTGTGCACTGCTGAACTCGTTGGGTACCGGTGCCGAAGTCTCCTCCTACGCCGAACTGGTCACCAGTTTACGAGCCGGGGTCGCCCCCCAGGACATCATCTTTCTCGGCCCCGGAAAGGACGAACGGGAACTCACCGCGTGTATCGAAGCCGGAATCCACGCGATCGTCTGCGAATCGCTGGACGAACTCGACCTGCTGGACTCGCTGCTGGCAAGGGCCGGCCGTGACGAGTTCCCGGTGCTCTTGCGAGTGAACCCTGCCTTCGGCAGCAAGGGGTCCGGACTGGCCATGGGGGGTAAGCCCCGACAGTTCGGCATCGACGAAGCCGAACTGCGTGACTCCAAGCACCGGCTCGCAGCCCTGCGCAACATCCGGGTGAAGGGGGTGCACGCCTACATGGGGACACGGTTTCTGAACCATGAAGACGTCGTCCACAACACCCGGCAGATCCTCGCCACCGCGGAGGAGCTGGCCGGACGGCTCGGCTTCCCCCTGGAAACGGTGGACTTCGGCGGCGGGCTCGGCGTCGCCTACTTCGACAACGAGGAGGACCTGGACCTCGCCGCGCTGGGAACCGGACTGGCGGAAGTTCTCTCCCCCTTCTCCGCGCGCAACCCGCACTGCCGGATGATCATGGAGCTGGGCCGGTTCCTGACGGCCACGGCCGGCACATACATCGTCCGGGCCCGCTATGTGAAGGACTCCATGGGGGAGAGCTTCGTGGTCGCCGATGGTGGCACCAACCACCACATGGCCGCCGTCGGTGTCGGGAGCTTCGTCAAGCGCAACTTCCCGATCCGCCACCTGGGGAACCGGGCCGCTGGAGCGCTGCGGCCCTACAGCGTGACCGGGCCGCTGTGCACGCCCAACGACGTGATCGCCAAGAAGGTCCAGCTGCCGGAAGTGCGGCCGGGGGATCTGCTGGCAGTGGAGCGGTCCGGGGCCTACGGGCCTACCGCCTCACCCGGGCTCTTCCTCAGCCACGGCTTCCCGGCCGAGGTGTTGGTGCATGGCGGCCGGGCCCATCTGGTCCGGGAACGCGACACCACGGAAGATCTGCTGGCCAAGCAGCACCTCGTCGATTTCCGCACAGCCTCCGGATGAACGACGCAGCAAGTCAGGCAGCCCGGGTCGGGGTGGATGTCCTCGACTGCTCAGAACTCCGCCGCCTGGTCGAGCGACCCTGGTTCTTGCGCTTCAGCTTCGCCCCGGAGGAACTGGCCCACGCCGAGACCCTCGGCGTTGATCGGCGCCTGGAGTTCCTGGCCGGCCGGTTCGCCGCCAAGGAGGCCATCCTCAAGGTCCTGGGAATTGGCTTCCTCCAGGGCGTGGCGCCGCGGGAGATATGCGTGGAGCACACACCGCACGGTGCCCCCGTCGTCCACTTCCAAGGGCGAGCCGCCCAATTGAGCCCTTCCTCGGTCTCAGTGTCCATCAGCCACAAACAGAACGTCGTAGCCGCAGTCGCCATCGGCCTCCCCTGGACCTCCGGTGCGGCAGCCGAAAACGGAAGAACAGAATCCACAGAATCGAAGGAGCCTGACGCCGTGTCGCCGCCGAGCATCCATACGACCGCCCCCGTCCAGCAGAGTGCCCGTGGTGAACAAGCCCCGGAGACCACAGCTTTCCTCCGCGTGCGAATCGGCCAGGACGAGGCCCATTACGGGGGTGACCTGGTGGACGGCGCCCGCATTCTGCGACTGTTCGGCGATCTGGTCACCGAAATCACCATCCGCACGGACGGCGACGAGGGGCTGCTGGCCCAGTACAGCGACGTCCGCTTCGCCGCACCCGTGAAGCCAGGCGACTACATCGAGGCACGCGGCCGGCTGGTACGACAGACCAGGCTGCGCCGGGTGGTGGAACTCCAGGCACACAAAGTCCTCAGCGCCCGCCCAGGAGCGGGCGAGAGCGCCGCCACGGTCCTCGACGTGCCCCAGCTCGTGTGCACCGCCACCGCCACCACTGTCGTCCCCTACCGCAGGACGGACACGGCGACCGCCCTCAATCCCGTTGCCGAGGAGAGCTGATGGCGCGCACGGCGCAGCTGCTGCACGAACTCCTGGACACGGCCGCTGACCGCAGCCCCCGATCTGCCGCATTGAGCTCGCGGAACCGCAGCTTGACCTACGGAGAACTCGCCGCTGCCAGCACCAGGATGGCCGCGTTCCTGCAACGCGAAGGACTGCGGCGCGGCGACCGGATCGTTGTCACCGCAGCCGACGGGATCGGCATCGCCGTGCTGGTCTACGCGGCCTCCCGCCTGGGCGCCGTCTTCAGCGTGCTGCACGAACAGGTACGCGGCGGGCCACTGGAACATGTGCTGCGAGACTGCGAACCGAAGCTGCTGGTTTCCGACGACCCCGTTGCAGGGCAGACGGCCGCCGAGCACGATGTGCGATTCCTCGGGCTCGACGAGCTCGTCCGGGCCGCGCTCGACGCGGACACCGATGGTTCACTCGCTCCCACGGGCCAGAACGCCTTGACCGTGGACCCCGTCAGCCTGATCTACACCTCGGGTACCACCTCGCTGCCCAAGGCCGTGGTCAGCACCCACCAGCAGGTGATCTTCGCCGTCTCCGCGATTCAGGAGTGTCTGGAGTATCGCGGCGACGACGTCGTGTACTGCCCGCTGCCGCTCTCCTTCGACTACGGCCTCTACCAGGTCTACCTCGCGGCCCTGAGCGGCGCCCGACTACACCTGGGCACGGTCGCCGAGGCAGGTCCCCCGTTGCTGCGCAGCCTGGAGGAGGCGGGGGCGACCGTGCTGCCCGCCGTGCCCTCCATCGCCGACCGGCTCGCCTGGCTGCTACGCCGCAGCAACGGAGGACCGAGCCGGCTGCGGCTGCTGACCAACACCGGAGCGGCCTTGTCCGAAGCCACCATGTCCGGGCTGCGGGCCGCACTGCCCCACCTGCGGATCCAGGTCATGTATGGACTCACGGAGTGCAAGCGCACGGCGATCATGCCACCGGACGGAGACCTCGACCATCCGGGATCCTGCGGACTGCCGCTGCCGGGCACCGAGGTCTTCGTCATCGACGACGACGGGAACCGGCTGCCTCCCGGACAGATCGGCCAGTTCGTCGTGCGAGGCCCGAACGTCATGGCGGGCTACTGGAAACGCCCCCAGTTGACCGCCGAGCGTTTCCCCCGCACGCAGGGACTGTTCCCCGAGCTGCGCACCGGCGACTACGGCCGGCTGGACGAGGAGGGCTACCTCTACTTCTCCGGCCGCCGGGACGACCTGTACAAGGAGCGGGGATTCCGTCTCAGCGCCACCGAGGTGGAAGCCGCCGCGACCCGCGTCGACGGGGTGACCTCGGCCGCCGTACTGCCGCCCGAGGGCAAGCGGACCGCGCTCCTCGCGGTGGTCGCCGACATCACCGCGGACGAGGTGCGCGAGGGCATGCGCGACCACATCGAGCCCTTCAAGATCCCGCGGCGCTGCGTCCGCCTCGACGCCCTGCCGACCAACGGCAACGGCAAGGTCGACCGCAAGAAGCTGGCCGCTCTGATCGAGCGGACCCCGGCCGCCTCGGTCACCGCCCAGGCCCTGTAGGCCCGCCCCGCCCACTGATCCTCCCTCGCACCCGACCCCGGCAAATCCACCAGAAGCAAGGACATGACCATGGATCGCCAGAACGTTGTCACCGCCCTCGAGAACGCCCTCACCGACGTCCTGGAGCGCCCCGTCACCGGCCTCACCGGCGACGTGAAGCTCTTCGACGACCTGCACCTGGACTCCACCACCATGCTCGAGATGCTGATGGCCCTGGAGGACTCCATCGGCCTGGTCGTCGACCCGGAGGACCTGGAGGCGGACGACTTCATCTCGGTGGACACCTTCACCGACTTCGTACTCGCCACACAGCTCGAGCAGGCCTCGGCATGACGATCATCCAGCCCGACCTGAGCGTCTTCACGACCCTGGAGTCGGAGGTACGCAGCTACTGCCGCAGCTGGCCCACCGTGTTCGACCGGGCGCAGGGCAGCCGGATGTACGACGAGGACGGGCACGAGTACCTGGACTTCTTCGCCGGCGCCGGATCCCTCAACTACGGCCACAACAACCCGGTGTTGAAGCGCGCCCTGCTCGACTACCTGGAGCGCGACGGCGTCACTCACGGCCTGGACATGTCGACCACGGCCAAGCGCGCGTTCCTCGAGTTCTTCCAGAACATGATCCTGCGCCCGCGGGAACTGCCCTACAAGGTCATGTTCCCGGGCCCGACGGGCACCAACGCCGTCGAAGCCGCCCTCAAGCTGGCGCGCAAGGTCAAGGGGCGCGAGACGGTCGTCTCCTTCACCAACGCCTTCCACGGTATGTCGCTGGGCTCCCTGGCAGTGACCGGCAACGCCTTCAAACGGGCCGGCGCCGGCGTCCCGCTCGTGCACACCACTCCCATGCCCTTCGACCACTATATGGACGGGAAGACACCCGACTTCCTGTGGTTCGAGCAGTTGCTCGGGGACCACGGATCCGGGCTGGACCAGCCGGCCGCGGTGATCGTGGAGACGATCCAGGGCGAGGGTGGCATCAACGTGGCTCGCCCGCAGTGGCTACGTGCCCTCGCCCAGCTCTGTCAGCAGCACGACATGCTGCTGATCGTCGACGACATCCAGATGGGCTGCGGCCGCACCGGAGCATTCTTCTCCTTCGAAGAGGCCGGCATCACCCCGGACATCGTCACCGTCTCCAAATCCATCAGCGGGTACGGACTGCCTATGTCCTTATGCCTGTTCCGACCGGAACTGGACATCTGGGAGCCGGGCGAGCACAACGGCACGTTCCGCGGCAACAACCCCGCCTTCGTCACCGCCGCCGCCGCCCTCAATGCCTACTGGGCCGACGACAAGCTCAAGCAGCAGACCCTGGCGCATGCCCAGACCATCGAAGCCGCGCTGCGCGACACCGCCGCGCACCACAGCGGATCCGCCTACCGCGGCCGCGGGATGGTCTGGGGTCTGGAGCTTTCCGATCCCCAGCACGCCGGCCGTGCCGCACGCCGGGCTTTCGAACTCGGACTCCTCATCGAGACGTCCGGAGTGCATGACCAGGTCGTCAAGCTGCTGCCCGCACTGACCATCACCACCGACGAACTCGACCGAGGGCTGCGCATCGCACAACGTGCCGTCTACGAAACGGCATGACCGCACCCGGTACCGCCGATGGAGAAAGGATCCACCCCACCATGATCGTCCGCTCCTTCGAGGACGTCGTGTGCGTCTTCGACTCGCCGGTGAGCAGCCGCGAGAACCACGACGAGAACGGTGTCCACCCCTTGCTGACAGAGACCGAGGCGGTCTGACCATGACGAGCATCACCACCCCCGCAGCCGGCGCGGAGCAGGGCACCGTCGCGAAGAAGCAGGCGGTCTTCCGAGCACCGGTGCCCGAGGACGGTCCGGCCGTGTGGAAGCTGGTCGAGAACACCCCCGGCCTGGACTCCAACAGCGTCTACTACTACACGCTCTGGTTCCGGGATTTCGCTGACGGTTCGCTGGTTGCGACCGTGGACGACGAACTCGTCGGCTTCCTCACCGGCTACCGCCGCCCTGACGAGCCCGACACCTACTTCGTCTGGCAGACCGCCGTCAACCCGCGCCACGGCATCCCTTTCCTCGGGGTGAAGCTCTTCCAGGCCGCGGCCGACCAGCAGGTGGCCAATGGTGCCCGCTATGTCGAAGCCACGGTCTCCGCCGAGAACAAGGCGATCCTTATGGTGCTGAAGCAGTTCGCCAAAAAGCACTCGGCCCATGTTGAGACGCGCGTGCTGTTCCCCAGCAGCCTCTTCTCCGACAGTCACCACGACGAGGTCCTCTACCGTATCGGCCCGTTGACTGCCGATTGATTCCTGTCTGCCTGCCCCGGCCGAATCCGCGTGCCGCACCGATTCGAGGGGGCAGGCAACGTCAATCGATAGAAGATTCGATCAGCACGATGTTTCCACGATTGGGAGTCGTTCGCTATGGCGCAGCAATCCACACCTCTGCACCTCGACATCGGTGACAAGCACTTTCGCATGGACTCCGAAGAAATGCGGAAGGCCCGAGCTGCACATTGGTACGCACGAACTGACTGGGGCATTGCCGTCCTGTCTTACGAGGACAGTAGTTTCCTCCTGAAGAATCCTCGTCTGACGCAAGGGTCAGCTAAATGGCCATCTCAACACGGAGTAGTCGACGGGCACTTCGACAGTTGGTGGCGGAAGACCCTGCTTGTGTTGGAGGGTGATGAGCACAATAGGATCCGACGCCTGGTCAATCCCGCGTTCTCCCCGCGCCGGATAGAGCCGTTGCATTCACGGTTTCGAAGCCTGGCGGACAGCCTGATAGACGAATGGATCGGAGATGGGCGAACCGACTTTGCCAGTCGCTTTGCGGCACCCTATGCCACCAGGATCCTGTGCATGATGCTGGGCATCGATGAGCACGACTGGAAGAAGATCCATGAGCTCGCCTCCACGATCGGGCTCGGTCTCGGAATCACTATCGAAGAGAATATCGCACAGATCGACGAGGCTATTGTCGAACTTACTCGGTATGCGGAGTCTCTGGTTCGAAGCAGGAGGGAATCGCCTCAGAACGACATTCTGAGCACTTTGGTGGAGACGAGGGACGAGGATGCCGGCAAGCTTTCGGATCAGGAACTGATCAATCTCATCATCCTGCTTATATTCGCAGGGATAGACACGACTCGAAATCAGCTGGCTCTGGCTGTTGCATCGTTCTCCAAACAGCCGGATCAGTGGGAGAAGCTGGCTGCAGACCCCGATCGCTACTCTGTCAAGGCGGTCGAAGAAGTGCTTCGCATCAATCCGATAGGTCGATGGATCTCGCGTGAAGCGGCAGAAACGTTCGATCACAAGGAGCGCACGATCGAAAAGGGTACAACGGTCCACCTGTTCACCCTTTCGTCGGCCACCGATCCCGCCGAATTCGACAACCCGGACCGTATCGACCTCGACGCCGAGCGGTCGCCTCATTTCGCGTTCGGTGGCGGCATGCATCACTGTTTGGGGCATTTCGTCGCCAGGGCGGACATCAATGTGGCTCTCTCGGCGTTGGCTACGCGGATGACCGATCTGCGTGTAGGGGAAGATGCTGAGTGGCTGCCTGATTCCGGCAACACAGGTGCGAACAAATTGCCGATCACCTTCACCCCGCGTTCCTGAATCACGTTCGGTGTCGTTTCCGGTTTGACGGTGCAGGCCGTGCGTCGGGCGGTTCTGCGGAACGACGAAGCTCCTGGTGGATGGGTTCACGACCAAGGTCACCCATGCTCACCAGGAGCTTCGCGTGCTTGTCACCCCTCGGCGAGCGATCTGCCCGAGGCACACCTGCGGCATTCAGGTTGGAAAAACGCCGATTGGCCGCCAATCGGTCCGCGAATCGGGATGGCACAGGAATGCGCTCCAGTGCCTTGCCGCAACGCCCCGTCAGGGTCCCGTGAAGCCAGTTGCCGGCACGTTTCGAATACGGAACTCGGGGAACTGTCTGACGAACATGGAACCGGCTTAGCCGGTTGCTTCCTGAAGCGCAGGCATGGTAGAACCGTCTTACGTGGTTCTACGTCGACTCGGAGATCTCATGACACCCTCCCAGGTCAGCACTGGGTGCTCGGCCGCCGGCTGTGGCAACTTAGCCCGGAACGATCGCTACCAGCGCTGCGGAGCTCCCGCACGCCACGCCAGGGCCGGAGGTCGTTGACGATGGTGGATTTGACGGTACTGCCGAGCTACGTCGCAGTGATCATGCTTTTCCTGGGTCCGCCCGGGCCTGATATGGCCTATATGCTCGCAGTGGGCCTCGAAGGCGGTCGCCGGTCCGCGCTGAAAGCCATCCTCGGCATCGCAACAGGCATGAGTGTCTACGCTGCCGCAGTCGTTGCCGGGGTAGGAAAGATCGCCCAATCGCACCCATCAATACTTGATGCAGTGAGGATTTTGGGTGCAGCGTATCTACTGTGGTTGGCGTACGTGACGATGCGGCATGCGCGTCGTGCGATCAGTGGGCATGGCGATATCCCGACAGGTCGATGGTATCTGCGAGGCGCACTCGTCAGCCTGACGAATCCGAAGATCATCCTCTTTTTCCTTGCGATACTCCCGCAGTTCATAGGCGGCGCGGAGAATCCTGGAGTGCAGATGGCAATGCTTGGTGCGATTGACATTCTGATGGAGGTGATTCTTTATGGAAGCATTGGGGTGTTGTCGGGATTCTTTCATGCACGTCTTGTCGACTCGACAAAAGCGACGGCTGTGCTGAACTACATTGCGTGCGCCGTTTATGTCGTGTTGGCGGTGACGATCTTTGTCGAGGTCCTACTGGCTTGACCTTTTTCAGTGGCATGCTCCGCGGTCGCCGAAGCCGCATGGCTCAGGACAGCAGCCTGCAGCGCCCTGTTCTCCGGCCCGCACAAGGGCGGGCCGCCCCGTCTGGGTGGTGACGGCTTGCCGGCTGCCGGCTGGCCGTGGGTCAGCTCAGACCGCTCGCCCATGCCGTGAGTGTGGCGAAGTCGCTGCTGGTGAGACCACAGCGGGGATCGACCCGGTGCAGCAGGGCGGGGCCGCTGTGATGGTCGTTCACCCAGGAGCGATCCGCCTGGGTGATCTCGTCGTCGATCCAGGCGAACGCCCGGCCTTTCGCCCACGCGACGATCTGCGGCGTCTTCCAGAACACACCGTCCCCGGGCTCGTCCCACGGCGAGGGCCAGGCGATGAAGGGCAGTTCGGGCAACCCCAGGACGGGCGCGATGAAAGCGTTGGCTTCTTCCTCCCACGTGGTCGCCCACACCAGATCGAAGGGGAGCGCGCCCAATGCCGGGCCGTGAGCCGGGTTGAGCCACACCCGCAGCGGTTTCACCGGCTTGTCAGGCAGCCCCCACTCAGCCAGCCGGCGCCGTTCGGCGGCCTCCCAGCGGGGCGTCAGAAGCCGGTGCGTCTGATAACCCTCGGGCCGTCGATGCGGCTCCGCGGCATACGGATTCAGCGGCCCGTCCACATCGACCAACAGCACTGGGCGCACCGACCCACCCCCTCACCGTTCTGCATCGCACGGTACCGGCCGACGACGAGACCGCCCAGTGAAGTAGCGGCAGGTAACGATCTACGCGAGTGCGGCCTTCAACGCGGTGAGACGATCTTGATGTGACGGCAGTGATCATGGCGCCGGAGCCGTCTTGGACAGCTGCGTCCACCGGCTGCAAGCTGATCACGATGCTGCGCCGCGAAGGAGTTGCGGCGCTGAGGCATGGGCCGAGTCCGGCGCCAAGACCCGGACCAACGTGTTCGGGGGGAGAGTTGTATCCCACGCTGCACGGGCCGACCGGGCTCGCGGAACGCTGGAGGCCGGCGAGGGAACTGTGGCAGCGGTGTTGGGGCCCGGCGGCGCGCGCCGGCGGGCCCCAACACCGCTTGCGGCGGGATCAGTGGTCGGAATAGCTGAAGTCGCCCACCGTCCAGGCGCTGACGTCCTCGATCGACACCCGGTACATCCCGCCCGAGTCCGGGATGCCCACCGTGCCCTGCAAGATCCGGGCGACGTGGAAGTGCAGATGCGTAGGCGGCCCGTCCTTCTTCTCTGGTGGGCCGAAGACGCCGGAGAACTCGCCCAGGCGGTCGGAATCCGTCAGCACATCCGACACCCGCTGCCTCCACACTGCTTCGGGAGCCAGCCGGCCGGTGATGACAGCGCCACCGGTGACCACGGTCAGGGACATCTGGTTGCTCCGCCCGGACTCCACCAGGGTGGCGACGTCTACAAGCAACTCGTCAGGCTTCGACATGAGGCCGATTGTATTTGCCTGCCGGCCGGCTGCTTGAGCGGTACCGCTCCCGGACGGGGCGGGGTGTGTCCGGTCCGGGGCCCGGAAGCACCGACCCTCGCTGCCCCGTGCTGCCGGAGGGTGACTACCTCGCTGCGGGACACCCGAAAATCTCTAGTGGCGAGAGTAGACATCGAGCCGGGGCGCGGTTAGGGTTTCTGTCGTAGTCGAGATCGAGAAGAGCCCGGCAGAGATGAACTGCCGGGAGCAGTACACGCAGTCGCAGCACGTAGGACGGTGCGGCGGTGGAGTGTCGGAGCCAGAGCGGTTGCAGGACGGCGACGGGACTGACGGCCGGACCGGGTGGCCCGCGGTGATCAGGGGCCGCCATCAGCGGTACCAGCAGTACGCAGTACCCCTTCGGTAAGTGATTTCAGAGGGAAGAACGGAGGAGTCGGACGCCATCAGGATCGCCCGGACGGCAGCGCTCGGTCCGGGTACCGCAGGACATCGATAGGCAGGTGGTCTCCGGTCACACGTCCGCGATCCCCGCATCCCCGGCAGGATTCAGGCCGGGTCGGCGGAAACAGAAGGCCGACGCAGAACCAGGGTCGGCAGATGGTGTAACACTTCCTTCGGGGCCCTGGTGCCGGTATGGCACCAGGGCCCCTCCGAGCGTTCCGTGCCGACCCGCGATGACGGCGGACGGCACCCGCGGCCGTCCTGACGACGACGGCCACCCCGCCTGCGCCATGGGCCGGGTCGCGTGCGAAGCGCTCACCGTGACCGGCCCGGTTGACGCTCACCGTGGCGGCTCCCAAGCTGGTGAGGGGGTCGTCGGAAGGAATCGCGGCCGTGGGCGATGGGCAGAGTGGATATCCCCGGCTGCTGACGGCGGCTGAGAGGGCGGCGCCTGTCGATGCCGTCGACGTCATCGCGCGGGATCTGCTGCGGCGTTTCCGAGCCACCCAGGTGTCCTTCCTCATCGCGGACCTGACGGGAAGGGCGGTGGCCCGGCTGTCCACCGCCGGGGAAGCGGAGGGCGGGTGGCAGGCCGAGCGGATCCCCCTGTTCGGCAGTGTCTACGAACTGGTGATCCGTACCCAGCGGCTGTATCAGGAGTCGACCGGCAAGGGGCAGCGGGTGATCGTGCCGGTCACCAACCGTGGAGAGGCCATCGGGCTGCTGGAGCTCCTCCTGCCGGATGCCCCCGGCGAAGGTGTCCTGGAAGAGGTCGGGGAAGCGGCTCATGTGCTGGCCTACGTGGTGATCGCCAACGGGCGCTTCACCGACCTGTACACCTGGGGCAAGCGCTCGCAGCCCCCCACCCTGGCAGCGGAGATCCAGTACCAGCTGCTGCCCCCGTCGCTGTCCTGCGAGGCCGCACAGTTCACCCTCTGCGGGAGCCTGGAGCCCTCCGAAGACCTCAGCGGCGACACCTTCGACTACACCATGGACCGCGACACCCTGCATGTGTCGGTGACCGATCCCATGGGCCACGACACCGATGCCGCCCTGGCCGCCACCGTCCTGGTGGGTGCCCTGCGCGGCGCCCGCCGCGCGGGAGCCGGCCTGGCCGAGCAGGCCCACCGGGCCGACCAGGCTCTGGTCGACCACAACCGCGGTCACGCCACCGGGCAGTTGCTGCGCGTCAACCTGCACACCGGGTTGGCCCAGCTCGTCAACGCAGGTCACCCCTGGCCGCTGCGCGTGCGCGAGGGTGCCGCGGAGACGATCACCTGCCAGGTGGACCATCCCTTCGGGCTGGCCGTGCGCGTGCCCCATCCCTACCGCGTTCAGGACATCGATCTGCGCCCGGGCGACCGTCTGCTCATGCTGACCGACGGCATGCTCGAACATCACGGGGAGAAGGTCGACCTGGCCGACCTGCTGGAGAGGACTCGGGATCTGCACCCGCGGGAGGTCGCGCTGGCCCTGACGTACGCGGTCCTGGACGCGGCCGGTGGCCGGCTCGAGGACGATGCCACCGTGGTGTGCCTGGACTGGCACGGCCCCGAGGACACCCAGCGACACGTCAGCTCCGGAGCGGACACGCGGCAGGCCTCGGCCGCCCGGACGAAACGGTGACCGTGACCGAAGCGGTAGCCGTGACCGCGGCGCACTCCGGGAGGCTGCCGGGCAGGGGCCTGCCGCCCTGGTGATGGCGTCCATGCCCGCCGGACGGCAGCCGCGGATCGCGCGTACCGGCCGAGCGTCTCCTGGTGGCCGAGTTGAGCAGTGCATGACTGTACGGCGTTCGGGTACTGCCGGGATGTCGTCCGGGCCTGAGGGATTTCGGGTCGGCGGTGTGCGCGCCGCTCGACGGCCGGCGCTTGTCTTTATTAATACAACTTCATATAGGTCCAGACGATACCTGACCTAGGTGCTAGTCGGGCTAATGTGTCACCCGTTCGCCCCCGCATCCATCATCGAATGGCGGCGTTATCTGCAATATGACGAAGGCACCAAGAGGACGGGCACTCGAAGTCACCCCAGGGTGGTCGTACTCGACTGTAAGGCGACCCGCACGGCTGGGCTCCTACATGTATCTGCCTGCACCGAACACGGCCGGGTCCACCAAGGGGGTGCTGGTGAAGGGTGACCTTCCCGTCACGCTCGAGGTCATCGAGGGGACGCTTCAGGAATTCATGGACGCCATGAGCTCCCTGGAAACGGACATGTCGAGACGTTGGCCGAGTCCGGAAACCGGGTCCTGCGTGCCGGCGGAATGACCGGGCGGCGTCATGTACGGTGAACATATGGGGTATTACCCAGAGCCCCCCGTCGAATATCCGGACGGATTTCAGCACGGCGGCGGACGGCATCGGGCGGCCGCCGACGAATTCCCGTCGAACTTGACTCCTCCCGATTCGAACTGGGACCCCGCGGAAGAGCTGGCCTTCATGCTGCGGGACGCCATCGACCAGCAGTCGAGGGTCCCGACGGCATGCCATGAGGACGTCTTCGCCGGTACGGGTCCGATGTCCTCCGGCGAAACCCTGGTGGACGTCACAGCGGAACCGCTGCCGGTGAAGTCTCCTCCTCGGGGCCATCGGAAGGTGCGAACGCGGCAGCGTCCGAGCAACATCAGGATCGCCACCCGCTTCATCGCCGCGCTGGTGACCGCCATCGCCTCGGCCGTGAGCATCTTCGGCGGGCTGATCGCCTACGATCCGCTGCGGCTGGTGGCCGTGTCGCGGATGCAGAGCAGCGCGGTCTCCTGGTGGCCTCTGCTGGTGTTCGGGCCGTGGCTGGTGGCGTCGCTGTCCATTCTCCGGGCGGCGCTGCATCAGCGTCGGGCCCTGCACTCCTGGTCCATGCTCCTGGTCTTCTCCGCCATCGCCATGGCGCTGTGCGTCGCGCAGGCTCCGAGGAACCTCATCGGCGTCGCGGCCGCCGCCTTGCCGTGTTTCGCCTCGCTGGCCTGCTTCCAGCAGGTGGTGCGGCAGATCACCCTGACGAGGCCGCCCCGGCGGACGCTGCCCCGGCACCGGTCGCCGCTTCCCAGGGCGCCCGCCGAGGAGGCGCCGGACGGGCGGCTGCCACAGGGCTGTGCGCCCTCGGCATACGGTGACCTCACCAGGGACGAGCGCGGGCCGCGGGATGCCCGCTCTCCCGGTCGCGGGCCGGTGACGCCGCACGACGTGACCACCACGGGTCTCACCCGGCAGACCGAGCCGGGACAGTTCGGCTCCGGGGGTCAAGCGGCCTACGGCCAGCGCCTCGGTGATCCACGCCCCTTCGGACGGACCGGCGACATCCGGTGAACCCGTTGCGGCGCACCGAGGCATCACCCGCCGAGCCGATCACCGCCTGCCGACAGCCGAGGTCTCCACATCGATGACGAGTTCCATCACTCCAGCCCGGACAGCGTCCGGCGCCCACTCCGCCGGTGGCCGGACCTCGCGGCGCGCGCCGCTCACGGCCGCCACCGGGCACGGGCTCAGCCAGGACACCCCCGGCACAGGGTGCCCGCGCGGCGAACGGGTGCGGGCCGGACTGCGCGGGTACGCCGGGTGAACAGTTCCGTCACAGCGCTCACGTCCTTCCCCGACATCGCCCAGCTCCTGCCTCGCCAGCAGATGGCCATCGACTGTGCCGTCTGCGCCCGCCCGCTGGGAGGGAGCGGGCGGGTGCTGGCCGAGGTGCGGCACCGGGGGCTGCCGTTCCGGCTCTGGGTCTGCGTGATCGGCTGCCCGGCGTCCCGGCCGACGTTCCTGACCATCTAGCCCCCAGGACAGCCAGGCACCGCGACGCTCCCCGTCGGCGCCTCGCCACCGCCTCCGCTGTGTGGCCCCTTACCGGTTTCTTGACGAAACCGCAGGACTGGAAGGGCGGCCCAGGGCAAGGAGCGAGAAGTGACTCGTATGGCAATCGTGGCCCTGACCCTGGTCGCCGGCATCGTGGCGGCCGCCGCGGCGGTCGGCCTGTCCCCCTGGTGGTGGGTGGCCGCCGTACCGCTCCTCCTGCTCGGTCTGCTGGGTACGGCGGACCTGGTGCAGCGCCGGCATTCCGTGCTGCGCAACTATCCCGTCCTGGGGCATGCCCGCTTCCTTCTGGAGCGGATCCGCCCGGAGTTGCAGCAGTACTTCGTCGAGCGGAACTTCGACGGGCGCCCCTTCGACCGGGACGTCCGCACCATCGTCTACGAGCGGGCGAAGGGCACGGACGCCGAGCAACCGTACGGCACCGAACGGGACGTCTATGAGCCCGGCTACGAGTTCCTCGTGCCGTCGATGGCCCCGTGCCCGGTGCCGAAGACGCCCCCGCGGGTGCGGATCGGCGGCCCCGACTGCACCCGCCCCTACGACATGGCGCTGCTCAACGTGTCGGCGATGAGCTTCGGCTCGCTGTCGGGCAACGCCATCCTCGCGCTCAACGGTGGCGCGGCGGCCGGGGGATTCGCCCATGACACCGGTGAGGGCGGTCTGTCGGAGTACCACCTGCGGCCGGGTGGCGACCTGGTCTGGGAGATAGGTACCGGCTACTTCGGCTGCCGTACCCAGGACGGTGACTTCGACCCCGCCGAGTTCGCCGACAAGGCCGCGCACGACCACGTCAAGTGTGTGTCCCTGAAACTCTCCCAGGGCGCCAAACCGGGCATCGGCGGCGTCCTGCCCGGGGCGAAGGTCAACGCCGAGATAGCGAAGGTACGGGACGTGCCCCAGGGGCGGACGGTGATCTCACCGCCGTACCACCGGGTGTTCTCCACCCCGCGCGAACTCGTCCGTTTCATCGCCCGGATGCGAGAGCTGTCCGGTGGCAAGCCCACCGGGTTCAAACTGTGCGTGGGCTCCCGCCGGCAGTTCCTGGCCGTGTGCAAGGCCATGCTGGAGGAGGGCACGACCCCCGACTTCATCGTCGTGGACGGAGGCGAGGGCGGTACCGGGGCCGCGCCCCTGGAGTTCGCCGACCACATGGGAACCCCGCTGACCGAGGGCCTGCTCACCGTGCACAACGCCCTCGTCGGCGCGGGCCTGCGCGACCGCATCAGGATCGGGGCGAGCGGCAAGATCGCCACGGGTACCGACCTGGTCAAACGCCTGGTGCAGGGAGCCGACTACGGCAACGCGGCACGGGCCATGATGTTCGCCGTCGGCTGCATCCAGGCCCAGCGGTGCCACACGAACACCTGCCCCACCGGTGTGACCACCCAGGACCCCCACCGTGCCCGCGCCCTCGACGTGCGGGACAAGACGCCGCGCGTCCAGCGCTTCCAGGAGGCGACCGTGGCCGGCGCCCTCCAGCTCATGGCGTCCATGGGCGTCACCGACCCCGCCGAGCTACGCCCGCACATGCTCCGCCGGCGCATCGACCCGTACACCGAGCGCTCCTACGACGAACTGTACGAGTGGCTCCACCCCGGGCAGTTGCTCGCCGAGCCCCCTGCCGCCTGGGCGGCCGACTGGCAGGCCGCCGACCCCGACCGATTCACCGTCTGACTGGAGGACTCAAGTGGCCCGTACCGTCGCCCGCGTCATCGTGGACGCACTGAGCGAACTCGGCGTGCGCCAGGTGTTCGGCGTGGTGGGAGACGCGCTCAATCCCCTGACGGACGCCATCCGCACCACCGAGGACCTGGAGTGGGTGGGCTGCCGGCACGAGGAGGCGGCGGCCTTCGCCGCGAGCGCCCAGTCACAGCTCTCGGACACCCTCGGCGTCTGCATGGGCACGGTCGGACCCGGTTCCGTCCACCTGCTCAACGGGCTGTACGACGCCGCCAAGAGCCACACGCCCGTCCTGGCGATCGCCGGCCAGGTGCCGCTCGCCGAACTCGGCACCGACTACTTCCAGGAAGTCGACAACGACGCCCTCTTCAGCGACGTGGCCGTCTTCCGCGCGACCATCACCTCACCCGACCAGCTGCCCCAGATGCTCGAGACGGCGGTGCGCCACGCCCTGGGCCGCAAGGGGGTCGCGGTCCTGACGGTGCCCGGCGACCTGGGCGAACGCGAACTCACCACGGACCGCCCGGCCAGGTTCTCCCTCAACCCGCCGCTCAGCCGGCCTGAGGAATCCGGCGTGCGCCGGGCGGCCGAACTGCTCGACGGCTCGGAACGCGTCACGCTGCTCGTCGGACGGGGCGCACGCGGCGCGCGCGAGGACGTCCTGACCCTCGCCGACCGGCTGGCGGCGCCGATGGTGCTCACCCTCAAGGCCAAGGAGGGCTTCGAGGGCGACACCAACCCGTTCCAGGTCGGCCAGACCGGACTGATCGGCAACCCGGCCGCCGCGTCGGCCCTGCACGACGCGGACACCCTGCTGCTCCTGGGAACCGACTTCCCCTACCGGGACTGGTATCCGGAGGGCAGGACCGTCATCCAGGTGGACACCGAGGCGGCCCACATCGGGCGGCGCGTACCGGTCGACGTCGGGCTCGTCGGCGACACCGGCGTCACCGTCCGAGACCTTCTCACCCACCTCGCCGCCCCTCCGGCCGGCACGGAAGGCGCGCGGGACCGCTCGCACCTCGACAAGGCACGCGAGCGGTTCCAGCAGTGGCGCGAGAGCCAGGCGCGGCTGGCCGACCCGGCACACGACAAGGGGCTGATCGGCCGCGTCCGCTCCTCGCTCGACAACCGCACCCACGACATCCGGCCGGAGGCGCTGGCGGCCGTGGTGGACCGGCTGGCCGACGACGACGCCGTCTTCACCTCCGACACCGGTATGGCGACGGTATGGCTCTCGCGTTTCGTCGAGATGCGGGGCGAACGGCAGCTCATCGGGTCCTACAACCTCGGCTCGATGGCCAACGCGATGCCCCAGGCGCTGGGCGCGCAGAGCCTGGACCGCGAGCGGCAGGTCGTGGCCTTCTGCGGGGACGGCGGGCTGAGCATGCTCCTCGGCGACCTCATGACACTGAAGACGCACAACCTCCCCGTGAAGCTCGTCGTCTTCGACAACCGCCGCCTGGGCATGGTCAAACTGGAACAGGAACAGGCCGGGCTCCCCGAGTTCGGCACCGTCCTGGACAACCCCGACTTCGCCGCCGTCGCCACTGCCATGGGCATCCCCGGCATCCGCGTGACCGACCCGGCCGAACTGGAGAAGGCCGTACGCCACGCCTTCGACACCCCCGGGCCGGTCCTGCTCGACGTGCTCACCAACCCGGACGAGATCGCGGTACCGGCCAAGCCGACCGTCGAGCAGGGCTGGGGCTTCGCGATGGCCAAGGTCAAGGAGATCGTCCGCAGTCACGGGGACGACAGCACGCTCTGAACAGGCGCGCGTTCAGCGCCCGTCGTGCAGCCGGTCCTTGCCGACGGCGGTCACGAAGGTGGCCCAGCCGTCGGCGGGGAACACGAGCACCGGCCCGTGCGGGACCTTGCTGTCCCGCACGGGAACGAGGGCGTCGAGGTCGTGAGAAACCTCGAGGCACGCGCCGCCGTCCGAGTTGCTGTAGGAACTCTTGTGCCAGGCCAGGACACTCACGTCGATGGTTCGCACGGTACTTCCTCCAACATGCGCAGGATGAACTTCCGCGACTCGGCTGGGGACAGAGCCAGGTCACGCACTGCATCGTAAGCGCCTTGCAGTCTCTCAACTGCCGTGCTGTCCTCGATCAGTTCGCCTCGGTGTGCGTTCTCCGTGTATGCCACCGTACGTCCGTCAGGCAGCCGCAGGAACCACACGTCAGTGCTATCAAGACCGTACGGGCCCGCGCTGAACGGCAGCACCTGGACCGCGAAGTTCGGCCGTCCCGCCATCTCGATCAAGAGCTGTAACTGCGCGCGCCAGGCGTCCGCGTCCAGCAGCGCCATACGAAGCACCGCCTCGGAGAGGATCGTCCGGAACCTCGGAGCACTCTCTCCCTCCAACAGCTCCCGCCGCCCCATCCGCGCCTTGACCTGCTGCTCCAGTTCCCGTCCCTTCAGCCCACCGGCCGCCAGGACCTCCCGCGCGTAGCCCGGTGTCTGCAACAGCCCCGGCAGGACGCTCACCGCGAAGTGCCACAGGCTCACCGCTTTGGCCTCCAGCGCCATGTACCGCCGGTACCGCTCGCGGAACTGCGTATGGTCCCCGGCCGCCAACTCCCAGAGCGCGAGCAGGAGTCCCGGCGTGCCGTAGTGCGTGTCGAGGGCCTGGACGACCTCGGGGCTGCCCAGCGTCTCGCCCTTCTCCAACTTGCCGAACAGGGACCAGTCCCAGCCCAGCCGCTCCCCGAGCTGCCGCAGGCTGGTCCCGCTGCCGGTGCGCAGGGTCCGTAGTTCCTCGGCGAAGCGCTGGCGTGGTTCCTGGCTGCGGCCGGTGACGACGCGTCGCTGCGACATACGGCTGGCTCCCCTCGGGTCCGAGGGCGGTATCGTAACGCTTCGGCTACAGCGCGTAGTTCACTTCGTGCGCGGGTGGCTGCCGCGGTGGGCCGCCGCCGCGGACAGGACCGCCAGGGCGGCCGACGCGCAGAGCATCCATCGGAGGGCGTGGGCCGCCGGTCCGGCCGTGGCGCCGGACGTGTCGGACAGGGAGAGGTAGATGCCGCCCAGTGTCGCGACGCCCAGCGCCCCGGAGAGTTGCGCGTTGGTGCTGATGACCCCGGACAGGTCGGCGGCGTAGCGGTCCGGGAGGGTGAACGTCATCTGGCCGATCAGGGAGTTGGAACTGATGCCCAGGCCCAGTCCGCCGATGCCCAGCAGCAGGAACAGGGCGGGTCCGGAGCGGTGTCCGGTGGCCAGGTAGCCCCACACGGCGGTGTAGCCGGCGGCGAGGACCAGGCAGCCGAGCGCGGGCATCGCCGGTCGGTGACGTTCGGGTACGGCGGCCAGCAGGGGGCCGCCCAGGCCGAAGGCCGCCACCCACGAGACCATCGCCAGCCCGGCGTAGGCGGGCCCGTGTCCCAGGCCGTCCTGGAGGTAGACCGCCAGGACGAACAGCAGGGCGAAGTAGGTCATGGTGGTGACGCCGTGGGCGGCCAGCAGCCAGCGGACGGCGGGTTCGCGGACCACCTCCTCGGCGATCAGGGGCCGGCCGCCCCGCGCGGCGAGCCGGCGCTGGCCGCGCCGGAAGGCCACCGCGACCGGCACGCTCGCGGCCAGGCACAGCCAGGTCCAGGCGGGCCAGCCCCGGTCGGTGCCGAGGAGCAGCGGGACGATCAGCAACAGGACCGCGACGGACAGCAGGAGCATGCCGCGGGCGTCGACGTCGTCCCAGCCGCCGCTGCGCTCCTCGGCCGGCATCCAGCGCAGTGCCGCCCAGCTGAGCAGGATGCCGACCGGCACGTTGATCAGGAAGATGGGGCGCCAGCCCGTACCGAACAGGTCGGCCGCGATCAGTACGCCGCCCAGGGCCTGGCCGGCCACCGCGCCGCCGGAGAGCGCGACGGCGTAGTAGCCCAGCGCCTTGATCCGCTGCCGGCCGGCGAAGTGCGTCTGGATGCCGCTGAGCACCTGCGGCACCATCAGTGCCGCGCCGGCCCCTTGCGCGACGCGTGCGGCGATCAGCACGAGCGCGCCCGGGGCCAGCGCGCAGGCCAGCGAGGCGACGGTGAAGAGGGCCATCCCGGCCAGGAAGACCCGGCGGTGGCCGTGGCTGGCGCCGAGCCGCGCGCCGGTGACGAGCAGGACGGCGTAGGCCACCACGTAACCGGAGATCACCAGGCCGGTCTGTCCGCCGGACGCGTGGAGGTCGCCGCGGATGGCCGGGGCGGCGATGTTGGCGATCGCGGTGTCGATGTTGGCCATGAACTGCGCCGCGAGCAGCACAGCGAGGAGCCGCCAGCGGTGGGCGGCCGGCAGGGCCGGCGCACCGCTTCCCCCGGGGGGCACCGGATCGTCCGTCCGCGGCGGTGCGGGGCAACGGTCCGGGTCGGCGTCCTTGCTGCGCATGGTGGGTCCGTCCGTGCAGTGGATCAGGCGGCGAACAGCCGCGGCCAGCTGATGTCGGCGAGGTCGGGGGCGACCAGGTCGGCGGCGCCGAGCGCCTCGGCGGCGTGCGTGGTGGTCACCGCGACGCACCTGAGCCCGGCCGCCTTGGCCGCGGCGATCCCCGCGGGCGCGTCCTCGAACGCCACCGCCTGTGCGGGGGAGACACCGAGCGCGGCACATCCGGCGAGGAAGCCCTCGGGGTGCGGCTTGCCCAGGCGTACGTCCTCGGCGGTGATCAGCGCGGTGAACTGGCCCGCGCCGCCCACGTGGTCGAGCAGCGCGCGGGCGTGTTCGCGCAGCCCGGAGGTGACCACGGCCATCGGCACCCCCTCGGCGTGCAGCTTCTTCACCAGCACCTCGGCCCCCGGTACGGGATAGGGCGGCGGGATGTCGGGGCCGTTGAGGTAGCCGACGGCCTCCTCGAAGAGGTCGGGGACGGAACCGCCGGGGAAGCGGTGCACATGGTCGGCCAGCGCCTCCTGGCCACGGCGGCCGACGAAGGTGGCCAGCAGAGCGTCGTCGACCTCCAGCCCGTGGGCGCGGAACAGCCTGGTCCACGCGGCACGGCTGCGGTGCTCGGTGGCCACGAGCGTGCCGTCGAGATCGAACAGCGCGGCGCGGACCGGCTCAGCGCCGGCAGGTCGTGCGGTCATCGGTGTCAACCATCCTTGTCCCTGGGGGGCGGGTGTGGGGCACAGTGGCCGGCCGGGACGTCACCGGGCGGTGAGCGCCGGGTCGAACTCCTGGTACAGGTGCTGCCAGTCGAGGTGCTGCTGGCAGGCGGCGGCACCGCGGACGACGGCCGCGTCGTGGTGCCGGCGGGCCGCGAGCTGCATGCCGACGGGGACGCCGTTGGCCGCCCGGCCCACCGGGACCGTGGCCGCGGGGCTGCCGATCAGGTTGTACGGACTCGTCATGGACCAGCCGACGAACGGGTCGGTGTCCTGGCCGTTGACCTGGCGGGGGCCGACGGTGGTGCGCGTGGTGTCGTTGGGGATGCCCGCCACACAGTTCACCGGGCTGACGATCAGGTCGTAGCCGTCGAAGAGGTCCTCGAACGCGTCCAGCACCTGGGTGCGCACGAGGTCGCCGAGGCGGAAGTCCACCGCGCTCAGCGCGGCGCCGGTGCGGACGCTGTCCAGATAGCCGGGGTCCACGACGCGGCCCTGCTCGCCCAGCAGGTCGATGCCCTGCCGCAGGCTGATCTCGGCGGACTCCGCGTGGGCCATCGACAGGTAGCGGCGCCACATCCTGGTCAGCTCGGCGGCGGGGAGCGGCAGCCGGAAGTCCACCTCCACGATCTCCGCGCCGGCCTCCTCCAGGGCGGGCAGCGCGGCCCGCACCAGCGCTTCGACCTCCGGCTCGACCGGGTATCCGCCGAGGTCGGGCGTGTAGGCGATCCGCATCCCGGCCAGCGACGGCGAGAGCGCCGCGGCCAGCGGCTCACCCACCGGGAAGGAGTAGGGGTCGCGGGGATGCGGGCCCGACATCAGGTCGAGTCCCAGGACGGCGTCGTCCACGGTCCTGGCCAGCGGCGCGTAGCAGACCATCGGGTTGAGGCGGCGGAACGCGTTGGGCCGGGCCGGCACCGCCACCCGCCCGAAGGTCGTCATCATGGTGAAGACACCGCAGAAGGCTCCGGGTACGCGCAGCGAACCGCCCGCGTCCGAGCCCTGCGCCAGCGGGACCATGCCCGTCGCGACGGCCGCCGCGCTGCCGCCGGAGGAGCCGCCCGCGTTCATCGTCAGGTTGAACGGCGTGGACGCCGGCCCGAGCAGGGCGCTGTCCGTGGTGGCCTTGAACCCGAACTCCGGTGTGTTCGTCTTGCCGACCACGATGGCGCCGGCGTCGGTCAGCCGCTCGACGCACAGGATCGTGTCCTGGGCGACCTCCTCCGCGAAGATCTTCGACCCGCGGGTGACGCGCACGCCCGCGACGGGGTCCAGGTCCTTCACGCCGATGGGCACGCCGTGCAGCGGACCCAGCTCGGCTCCGGACAGCACGGCCCGCTCGGCTTCCTTGGCGGTGGCGAGCGCCTGGTCGGCACAGACCGTGACGAACGCGTTGACCGCGGGGTTGAGCCGCTCGATGCGGTCCAGGGAGTTCTGCACCACTTCCACCGGTGACACGGTCCGGGAACGAACGAGTTCAGCGAGCTGGAGCGCCGTCAGCGCCTCGAAATCGCTCATCACTGTTTCCTTCCTCGACAACACTGGCATGCGTGGACCGGCGTACCAGGAGCCGGCCCAGCCGGGTGGGACTTGGTACGGACTAAAACACCGCGCCGTCGCAGAGGGTTGCATGATCCGTGGCCGTGCACGCACGCCGGACAGCCCGCGACGATCGTTTTCCGCCGGTCCCGCGACGCTCCCCGGCGCCCCCGCGGAACCCGGGCACCGATCGTGAGGGACGCTGAGCGCTGCGAAGTCATGGCCGGTCGGGTGCGGCGGTACTACGGTGACCCCTCAAGCGATGCCCTGACCGTGTTCGAGGGGGGACCCGGTCCGCTCACCGGGGCGTCCGGGGCCGAGGGGAGCCACCGTGCAGGTGCTGTATGCCGTCGCTTTCGACGTCCAGGACGCCCGGTCCGCCCGGTGGCCGGGACACGTGTACGAGCGGCTCCGCGACCATCTCGCCGCCTGGCTCGGTGACCGTGGCCGGTTACCGGCCCCGTACCCCGCGGATCTCGACCGCGCCGGGCGGGCGGTGCTCACCAGCAAGGTTCCCGGGCAGGGCGAACGGCAGGTGAGCTGGTCCGTGGCGGGCGACGAGCGCGCCCGCGCGCTGCGGATGACCATCCACCAGCCGCTGTCCGACGGCCCGGCGCAGTTCGTCACCCGCGTCACGGTCTCCCGGACGGAGGACGGCGGCGGGGGACTCCGGGTCGTCATGGGCAGGGAGATCCCCGACGGCTGGATCGCGCCGGTGCAGAGCCCGCGGCTCAGACGTCCCCAGCTGCTGCGCGCGGTGCTGGCGGACGGCGAACTCGATGTGCGGGTGCTCGGCCAGCGCGCCACCGGGCGGTACGAGCGGATCCGGGAACCCGGGCACGCTGCCGTGCTGCTGGAGTCGCTCGCGCTGAGCACACGCCTTCCCATCCTGCTGATGCACCCCCGGGACCAGGCGGCCTGGACCACGGCGGCCGACGCCTCGGGACAACTCGCCGGACTGGCCCAGGTCGTGACGCTCAACTACGTCACCGCGCAGGCCGTGCGCCGGGTCCACGAACAGGTGGCCGTCCCCAGCGGCGGGGCCCGGCTGGTCTGGCCCAACCTCGGCCTGGAACATCCCGCCTACTCGCGGGAGCAGATGTCCCAGCCGTCCTTCGTGAGCAGGCGGCTGATGCCGTCGCTGGCCCATCTCTCCGTCATCGCCCGGGGCAGTGACACGGCGTGGGAGCGGGCACGGCAGGCCTCGTACCGGGAGGGGGCACGCAGAGCCGCAGAGCGGCTGTCGCGCGCGCAGGCGGCCGGCGACACGACCGCCGAACTCCAGGCGCTGAAGGAACGCGCGCGGCAGCTGGAGGAGGACGCCAGGTCGTGGGAGGACATGGCCCAGAGCTGTATGGAGGACCGTGACAAGGCGCAGTCCGAGGCCACCGCCGCCGAGGCGCTGCGCCAGGACCGGGACTACTGGAAGAACCTGTACCTGGACCTGTCGCGGGGCGGGAGCGGACAGGCCGCCGAGCCGGACGTCTGGCACGGGATCCCGGTCCTGGGCCCCGACGCCGTACCGACGTTCGAGGCTCTCGCCAGGACGTCGGAGGAGCGCATCGTGTTCACGGTGCGGGCGGCGCGCGCCTGGAAGGCCTCCCAGTACCCGTATCCCGAGGAGATGACCGACCAGCTGATCGCCCTCGCGCAGGCCGCGATGGACCTGTACACCAAGCCCGGCAAGCGGCCCCGGCTCGACCAGTGGTTCTACGACCAGCACGGGCTGAGGTTCGCGAACAGCGACGAGAAGCTGAGCAAGAACAAGGACAAGCGCTACTTCACGTTCGAGGACAAGCGCCGGGACGGGCTGCCGCACATCAAGGTCCGGGACGCCGTGTCGCCCAACGAGGCCGGACGCATCTACTTCGCCCTGGATCCCGAGGGCAAGCGCCTGATCGTGAACCATGTGGGGCTGCACCTGTGACTCGCCCCGGCCGGTCGCGTCGTACGGCCGAGGGGCGTACGCCGATGCCGCGGGCGACGGCGTCCGGCCGCCCGTCCGCCGGGAGTGCGCCCTTGGCCGTACGGGCACCAGGCGGTACGGTCGGTCCGAATCGACGACGGTCGACGGAAGCCGGTGGAACTCCGGCACGGTCGCGCCACTGTATGCGAGAGCCTCCGGGTGTTCGTGAGTCAGACCCGTGGCCGTCGTCCTGTGCACCACCGAGATGGGACGCGAACTCCCAGAGGAGGTCCTGCCATGGCGCAGACCGTCGCCCGGCCGACAGCCACCATCCCTGCCGTACCGGCGAAACTGCCGCTGAAGGCCATCGCTCCGTGGGCGGTCTTCTTCGGCATTCTCATGCTCGTCCTGCTGTACTTCGTCGGCGCCGAACAGGGCGCCACCTCCGTGTTCGACGGCACGGACGTCCACGAGTGGGTGCACGACGCCCGCCATCTGCTCGGCTTCCCCTGCCACTGACGCGAGGGACGCCCCCATCCATGAACTCCGCGACGGTGAGGAACCTCCTCGTGCGGGGCATGCTCGCCGGCCTGGCCGCCGGCGTGCTCGCCCTGCTCACCGCCTACTTCCTCGGCGAGCCGAGCGTCGACAGCGCGATCGGCTTCGAGGACGCCCACTCCCACACGCACGGGGCGGAAGCCGTCTCCCGCTCCGTGCAGTCCACCGCCGGCCTCGCCACCGGCGTCCTCGTCTACGGGGTCGCGTTCGGCGGCATCGCCGCGCTCGCCTTCTGCTTCGCGCTCGGCCGCGTCGGCCGCTTCTCCCCGCGGGCGATCGCGCTGCTGCTGTCGGGCTGCGCGCTGCTCGCCGTGTACGTCGTGCCGTTCCTGAAGTACCCGGCCAACCCGCCCTCCGTCGGTGACCCCGGCACCATCGGCAGGCGGACCGGCCTGTACGTCCTGATGATGCTGCTCGGCGTGCTCCTCGCGGTCGCCGCCACCCTCCTGGGCAAGCGGCTCGCACCCCGGCTGGGCACCTGGTACGCCACCGTCGCCGCGGTGGCCGCCTTCGCCTTCATGACGGCACTGGCCTACGCCTTCCTGCCGGCCGTCAACGAGGTGCCGAAGGACTTCCCGGCCGCCCTGCTGTGGCGGTTCCGTCTCTCCGCGCTGGCCGTCCAGGCCGTCCTGTGGGCCGGTTTCGGCCTGCTCTTCGGCGAGTTCGCCCAACGGCTGCTGCACCCGGAGCCCGCACCGTCCGCCGCCGGGCGGCCGGTCGCCGCACCACACTGAACCACCACCGGACGCGAGAGGGCTTCTCGGACCCGTCCGAGGGGCCCTCTCCGCGTTCCCGACGGCGGACAGCGAACGGCGGACAGCGAACGGCGGACGGCGGACAGCGGACGGCGTCAGCGGGCGGCGTCAGCGGGCGGCGTCAGCGGCCGGACGCGGTGCCGAGCGGGTGGCCGAGCCGCAGATTCCAGCGCCCGGACCGGCCGGTGACCTCCGTCGCCGTGAGCGGCGGCACGTCCAGCCGCCAGAACGCGGCCAACGGCACGTCCAGGACGTGCACCACCACCGCGCGGACCACCTCCGGCTCCACCACGGCCACCGTCCGTCCGCCGGTGCGGCCGCACCGCTCCAGCCAGCGTCCGACGCGCTCGCACAGGTCCCGCACCGAGGCGCCGCCGTGCGGTACCGCGTCCGGATCGGCCAGCCAGCGGGCCAGCGCCGCCGGTTCGGCACCACCGACGTCCGCCAGCATCCGGCCCCGCCACCGGCCCACGTCCAGTCCGGCGAGTTCCGCCGCCTGGATGGCGTCGAGGCCGAGCGCCGACGCCGTCTCCCGGCAGCGGGTGCTGGGGGAGGTGAGGACCTGCCCGGCGGCGGGCACGTGCTCCGCCGCCGCCCCGGCCTCGGCCGCCCCCGCGCCGTCGAGCGAGTCGCCGTCGTCGAAACGGGCCCGCCGCAGGGAGGGGGTCGTCGCCGGCGCGATCAGGGTGACACGGGTCGTCACGAGGTCGGTCCTCCTGCGTCGGCCGTCCGGCGGCTGCCGCGGTACGGCACCGACGGTACGCCCGGCCAGGCTCCCTCCGGGCCGGGCCGGGCCGGGCCGGTCGGTTCAGTCCTCCGTCGGGGAAGCGGTGCGGTCCTCGAAGGTCGCGAGGATGCGTTCCGCGGCCAGGGTCGCCGTCAACCGCCCCTCCCTGACCTGCCGTTCGAGGCCGGGCGCGGTCGCGCGCACCGCCGGGTCGGCGTACAGCCGGCCGAGCAGTTCGTCGCGGACCATCGCCCAGGTCCACTCGATCTGCTGGTCCCGCCGCTTGGCGGCCAGCCGCCCGGTGGAGTCCAGCAGCGTACGGTGCTGCTCCAGTCGCTCCCACACCGTGTCCAGACCCATGGACTCCCGGGCGCTACAGTGCAGCACCGGCGGCGTCCAGAACGCGTCCTTGCCGTGCATCAGCCGCAGCGCGCCCGCCAGTTCCCGGGCCGCGGCCCGCGCGTCGCGCTCGTGCGGGCCGTCCGCCTTGTTGACGGCGATGACGTCGGCCAGTTCCAGGACGCCCTTCTTGATGCCCTGGAGCTGGTCGCCGGTGCGGGCCAGCGTCAGCAGCAGGAAGGAGTCGACCATGCCCGCGACCGCCGTCTCCGACTGGCCCACGCCGACGGTCTCCACGAGGATCACGTCGTAGCCGGCCGCCTCCATGACCACCATCGACTCCCGGGTGGCCTTGGCGACGCCGCCCAGCGTGCCCGCGCTGGGGGAGGGCCGGACGAAGGCGTCCGGGTCCACCGCCAGCCGTTCCATCCGGGTCTTGTCACCCAGGATGGAACCGCCGGTGCGGGTGGAGGACGGGTCCACGGCGAGGACGGCGACCCGGTGCCCCAGCGAGGTCAGCAGCGTCCCGAACGCGTCGATGAACGTCGACTTGCCGACACCGGGCACGCCGCTCACCCCGATCCGCCGGGCCCGGCCGCTGTGCGGCAGCAGCTCGGTGAGCAACTGCTGGGCCAGCGCCCGGTGCTGCGGGCGGGTGGACTCGACGAGCGTGATGGCACGGGCCACCAGGGCCCGCTTCCCGTCGAGGACACCCTTCACATAGGTGTCGAGACCGATCGCTGCCATCGGCGCTACGAGGTGTGGCCGAGGGAGGCCGACAGCTGCTCGACCAGGTCGTGGGCCGCGTCCGGGATCACCGTCCCGGGCGGGAACACGGCCGTGGCACCCATCTCCAGCAGGGTCGGCACGTCCTGCGGCGGGATCACCCCGCCGACCACGATCATGATGTCCTCGCGGCCCTCCTCGGCGAGCTGCTCGCGCAGCGCGGGGACGAGGGTGAGGTGACCGGCGGCCAGCGAGGACACGCCGACCACGTGCACGTCCGCCTCCACCGCCTGCCGGGCGACCTCCTCCGGCGTCTGGAACAGCGGGCCGACGTCGACGTCGAAGCCGAGGTCGGCGAAGGCGGTCGCGATCACCTTCTGGCCGCGGTCGTGGCCGTCCTGGCCCATCTTGGCGACCAGGATGCGCGGCCGGCGCCCCTCGGCCTCCTCGAAGGCCTCCACCAGGGCACGGGTGCGGTCCACGGACGGGGACTGGCCTGCTTCGTTGCGGTACACGCCGGAGATCGTACGGATCTGGCCGGCGTGCCGCCCGTACACCTTCTCCAGGGCGTCGGAGATCTCGCCCACGGTCGCCTTGGCGCGGGCCGCGCGCACGGCCAGCTCCAGCAGGTTCTCGGTGCCGTCGGCGGCCCGGGTGAGCGCGTCCAGGGCGTCCCGGCAGGCCTGTTCGTCCCGTTCCGCGCGCAGCCGCCGCAGTTTCTCGATCTGCTGGGTGCGTACGGAGGAGTTGTCGACCTTGAGGACGTCGATCTGCTCGTCGGTCTCGACGCGGTACTTGTTGACGCCGATCACCGGCTGCCGCCCGGAGTCGATGCGGGCCTGGGTGCGGGCCGCCGCCTCCTCCACGCGCAGCTTCGGGATGCCGGCGTCGATGGCCTGCGCCATGCCGCCGGCCTGCTCGACCTCCTGGATGTGCGCCCAGGCCTTGCGTGCGAGGTCGTAGGTGAGGCGCTCGACGTAGGCGCTGCCGCCCCACGGGTCGATGACCCGGGTGGTGCCCGACTCCTGCTGGATGAGCAGCTGGGTGTTGCGGGCGATGCGCGCCGAGAAGTCGGTCGGCAGCGCGAGGGCCTCGTCCAGGGCGTTGGTGTGCAGCGACTGGGTGTGGCCCTGGGTCGCGGCCATCGCCTCCACACATGTCCGCGTGACGTTGTTGAAGACGTCCTGCGCGGTCAGCGACCAGCCCGAGGTCTGCGAATGGGTGCGCAGCGAAAGCGACTTGGCGTTCTTCGGGTCGAACTGCGCGACCAGCCTGGCCCACAGCAGCCGCGCCGCCCGCAGCTTGGCGACCTCCATGAAGAAGTTCATGCCGATCGCCCAGAAGAACGACAGCCGGGGCGCGAACGCGTCCACGTCCAGGCCCGCCTCCCGCCCGGCACGCAGGTACTCCACGCCGTCGGCGAGGGTGTACGCCAGCTCCAGGTCGGCCGTCGCGCCGGCCTCCTGGATGTGGTAGCCGGAGATGGAGATGGAGTTGTAGCGGGGCATCCGCTGCGAGGTGTAGGCGAAGATGTCGGAGATGATCCGCATCGACGGCTTCGGCGGATAGATGTAGGTGTTGCGGACCATGAACTCCTTGAGGATGTCGTTCTGGATGGTCCCGGCCAGCTTCTCGGGCGGTACGCCCTGTTCCTCCGCCGCCACGATGTACAGCGCCAGCACCGGCAGCACGGCACCGTTCATCGTCATCGACACGGTCATCCGGTCCAGCGGGATGCCGTCGAACAGCTGACGCATGTCGAGAATCGAGTCGATGGCCACGCCCGCCATGCCGACGTCACCGGTCACGCGCGGGTGGTCGCTGTCGTACCCGCGGTGCGTGGGCAGGTCGAAGGCGACCGACAGGCCCTTCTGGCCCGCCGCCAGGTTGCGCCGGTAGAACGCGTTGGACTCCTCGGCCGTGGAGAAGCCCGCGTACTGGCGGATCGTCCAGGGCTGGTTGACGTACATCGTCGGGTACGGGCCGCGCAGGTACGGCGCGATACCCGGGTAGGTGCCCAGGAAGTCCAGGCCCTCCAGGTCCCGGCCGGTGTACAGCGGCTTGACCCCGATGCCCTCCGGGGTCTCCCACAGCGGCGGCGCGCCACCGGTGGCGTCTTCGACGGCCGCCCGCCACGCGTCGTCACTTCCGGCGGCGACCGGGGTCCCCAGCTCGATGTCGGAGAAGTCGGGGATTCCCATCAGGACACTCCCATGCGGTCGAGGGTCGCGGACAGCACGGTCACGGCGTCACAGCCCGCGTGGACGTAGGAGTCGACGCCGGCGTGGTCGGCCGGCCGGCCCGCCAGGGTCACGTGCCGGGCACCCGCCGCACGCAGCGACCGGGCGGTCTCGGCGGCCCGTTCGGCGTAGACGGCGTCGCTGGAGCACAGCACCGCCTCGCTCGCGCCGCTGTCCTCGAAGCGACCCTCGGCGACCGTCTCGATGCCGCCCGCCTGGAAGAGGTTGGCGGCGAAGGACGAGCGCGCGGTGTACTCGGCGGGCGAGCCGAGGGTGGCGAGGAAGATCCGGGGCCGGGCGCCGGTCGCCGCGAGGTGGGCGTCGGAGCGGGCCCGCAGTTCCTCGAAGGCCTCGTCGCGGCGCACCCGCGGCAGCCCGCCGGACGGCGGCTCGGGCGCGGGGGCGCGCTCCACCGGCTTCTCCGACAGCAGCGGGAACTCGCTGACACCGGTGATGGGTTCACGGCGCTTGGCGAGCCGCTTGGAGCGCTCGGCCCAGGTCGTCGCCAGGTCGGTGCGCAGCCGGCCCGAGCGCAGCACGGCCGCCTGGCCGCCGTCCCGCTCGACCGAACGGAAGAACTGCCAGGCGGAATCGGCGAGTTCGTCCGTCAGCCGCTCGACGTACCAGGAGCCGCCCGCCGGGTCGATGACCCGGGCCAGGTGGGACTCCTCGATCAGGATGGAGGAGGTGTTGCGGGCGATCCGGCGCGCGAACGCGTCCGGCAGCCCGATCGCGTGGTCGAACGGCAGCACGGTCACGGAGTCGGCGCCGCCCACCCCCGCGGCGAGCGTCGCGACGGTCGTGCGGAGCATGTTCACCCACGGGTCGCGGCGGGACATCATCACCGGCGAGGTCACCACGTGCTGCACCTGCGCGCCCGCGTCCGGCGCCCCGCACACCTCGGCGACCCGCGCCCACAGCCGGCGCGCGGCGCGCAGCTTGGCGATGGTCAGGAACTGGTCGGCGGTGGCCGCGTACCGGAACTCCAGTTGCCGCACGGCCTGTTCGACGCCGAGCCCGGCCTCGGTCAGCTCCCGCAGGTAGGCCACGCCGGTGGCGAGCGAGGCACCCAGCTCCTGCGCGGCCGAGCCGCCCGCCTCGTGGTACGGCAGCGCGTCCACGGTCAGCGCGCGCAGGCCCGGGTAGGACTCGGCGCAGCGCGCGGCCAGCGCGGCGAACGGCGCGAAGTCCAGCGCGGTGCCGGTACGGGCCTCGTGGCCCAGCGGGTCGCCGCCCAGGTTGCCGCGCACGGCCTCCGGGGCGACACCCCGGCGCGCGTACAGCCGCAGCAGCGCCTCCGCGGCCGCCTCGGTGTCGCGGCCCGCGTCCAGGACGACCGGCGCCAGGTCGAGGTAGACGCCGTCGAGGGCGCGGTCCAGCTCGGAGACGGGGATGCCGCCCTCACCGAGCACCAGCCAGAGGGACGTACCGCCGTTCTCCAGGTCGGCGAGCACGGCGTGCGCCGTGCCGTCGCCGAGTGCCGTGTGCCGCTGCCGTACGTCCCAGCCGTTCGCGAGGGAGCCCTCGGGGCGGCTGCCCCGCACGAACGGGGAGAAGCCCGGCAGGCCGGGGTCGGGCGCGCTGTCGCGCGCGGTGTACAGGGGCCGGGTGCGCAGCCCGTCCTCCAGCGTCGTGGACAGGGCGTCCTCAGCTGCCGCGCCCGAGACTTCCTTGCCCGACTTGCGCAGTACGCCCTCGACCAGGCGTTGCCACTGCTCATGTGTCGCGTCAGGGAACTCGGCGGCCAGTGAGAGCCCGTCGTCAGGCAGGACCGTCATGGCTGGATGCTAGGGCAGGCCGCACAACCGGGGGCGGCGCACGGGCTGTGAGGTTTCTCCCCTTGCGGTGGTGACCGGCGCCTCTCCCGCCCTGGACGTCACGCCCCGCGGCCCCGGCGCGCCCGGCGCCGGCCGCGTTCCGGTTCAGCGGGGCGGGGGCCTGAGGCCAAGCTCCGCGCGCCGTACGTTCCAGGTGGACAGCGTCTGCGGGTCCGCCGTGAAGGCGCGCAGGCGCAGGCCGGCCGTCTTCTTCGACGACACCGTGAACGTGCCGGACGGGGCGCGCAGTTCGACGGTCGCCGTGCTGTGCGCGGGGATGGTGGCCGGGCCGCGCACCAGCGACCAGTAGCGGCTCATGCCCTGGCCGGTGGTCAGCATGTAGTGCGGGGTCAGCGGGTCGCCGCCGGTGTTGGCGACCCGCAGGGTCAGCCGGGACACGCTGTACGGCGAGGTGCGCCGGGCCGCCGTGACGTCCATCCGCAGCGGCGGCCGCCCCGTCACCGCCAGCGCCGCGCTCACCAGCGCGGGCGTCAGCAGCAGGGCGGCGGTCGCGGCCAGGGCGGCCCGGCGGCGCGGGCCGGCCAGCGGGCGGGGCCGCGGCTGCCAGGCGCGGGCGAACTCCGGCAGGGGCACGGTGACCGCCGCCGCCAGCCACAGCGGGGTCATCATCAGGTAGTAGCCGTCCTGCGACCGGGTCGCGAGGTAGAACGCGCACCACGGCAGCACCGTCACGGCCGGTCCGAGCCGCCGCACGAAGAGCACGGACAGCGCCAGCAGGGCCAGGGCGAGCAGTATGCCCGCGTGGCCGTACCAGTCGAGCCGGTCGCTGCCGTGGGTGAAGTACAGCGAGACGCCCACCAGGCCCTGGCCGTGCAGCACCGCGCCCTGCGTCAGCGGCAGGGCGACGCCCCGCAGCCACGGCCCCGGCTCGCTCACGATGAAGTACGTGCTGATCAGCAGCCAGGTGAGCACCGCGGTACCGGCGATCCGCAGCACCACCCGCGCCGCCTGGCGCCCGCCCAGTTCGCCGCGGCGCACGGCGTACACCCCGGCCAGCAGGAACGGCGTGACGAACCACGGCAGCTGCTGGGCCGCGCACGCCGCGCCCAGGCACACGGCCCGCACCAGCCCGGCCGTGCCCAGCCGGCCGTGCGCGCCGAGCCGGGGCCAGCGCACCACCACCGGGATCAGCAGGGCCATGCCGATGATCGCCGGATAGCCCTGGCGGGCGTACGACGGCAGGAAGCCGAACCCCAGGCAGACCATCGTCGCCGCCGAGCGCCACGGCACCGGCAGCAGCCGCCACAGCGTCACGGCGCCCACGATCAGCGCCGCCGTGGCCGCCGCCGTCGCCGGGGCGCCGCCGTGGCCCAGCCACAGCAGCGGCACGGTGAGCAGCGGGGCCAGCGGGGGATAGCCGTACGTGAGGTCGTACCCGCCGTCGGCCGTCGGGGTGAGCGCGACGCCCGGGCCGTGGAACAGCCAGGGCCAGGGCTGCCCGTACACGGCGTGGCCGCCGGCCAGCTCCCGCGCCGCCTGCGTGGTGAGGACCGCCTCGTCGCCGCCGGCGTGGTTCAGCGCCCACGCGCACAGCGCGAGGGTCACCGCGGTCACCAGCACCACCAGGTCCAGGCGGGCCAGTGAACGCGTCCGGCGGACCGTCAGGGCCAGCACGCCGGTCACCAGGATCGCGGCGTAGCAGACCGAGATGACCGCCGCGAGGACCAGCCGGTGCGTGGCCGCCTGGGTCCACACCGACCGCGTGCCGATGAACAGGCTCACGTCGGCGAGCAGCGTCAGCACACGGTGCCACTGCGCGGGACCGTCCGGGGCTTCCGTGCGCACAGCCCGCGGAGCGGGTGCCACCTGTTGTCTTTCTGCCAAGTGCACGGCACCGCACGCTAGCGGTCACCGGTGAGCGAAGCACGGAGGCCGGTGAAGAGTCGGGTATGAGCCGGGTAAGAACCGGGCGTATGCGCACATCTGACGCGAGACGGGACCCGGATCGGGGGCCGGGCCGGTCGCGGACCGTGTCGCTGTTGGGCCGAACAGGTGACTTGGCGTAAGAATTGCCTGGTGCACGGATCGCAAGCGAGTCAGGTCAGGGGGAGCCGGTGAGCCGTTACGACGTCACCGATGAACAGTGGGAGGGGCTCGCCCAGGTCGTGCCACTGCGGGGCCGGGACGCCTGGCCCTCCGCGGTGAGCCACCGCTCACTGCCCGACGCCGAGACGGAGACCCGGCGCCGGTTCGTGGTCCTGCGTGTCAACGTCTTCGCGGACGCCCGCGAGGTCGCGGAGACGCTGATGGCGGGATCGCCGGTCCTGCTCGACCTGTCCGGAGCGGAGGGGGACGTCGCCAAGCGCGTCCTCGACTTCAGCACGGGCGTCGTCTTCGGCCTGGGCAGCGGCATGCACCGCGTCGACCGCAACGTCTTCCTGCTCACCCCGCCCGGCACGGAGGTAAGCGGCCTGATGGAGGGCGCCGGCTGACCTACGGGTTGGGTCGGCCTGCGACGGAGGTTGGCCCGCGGCTCGGGCTGGCCTGCGGCTCGGGCTGGTCTGGGATGCGCGTCGGATCCCGCCCGCAGGCTCCCGTCCGGCGGGACTCGCCGTGAGCCGGGCGGCGGTCGTTCGAGTGGTGTCGTCGGTGTGCGCCGGCCGCCCCTGTCTGCCCTGTCGCCCCCTTCCGCTCCAGGTGTTCCAGCACTGCCTCGTGGGCGTCGGTGGGCGGTGGTCGCTCGTTCGTGGGAACCGGGTGGTGGGGAAACGGTTCGCCGGTGGGGCGGAGTCTTACGGTCCGCATATGGCCGTGCCTTCCGTGTCCGCCGCCCTTCCGGCGGTCGCCGCGCCCGCCGGGACCGTTCCCGCGCCGTCCCGCCCGTCCCTCGACGTCCGCGCCCGGATCACCGAACTGCGGCTGTCGGCTTTCGCCGGACACCGCGGCGCCGGGTATCCGCTGGGACCCGTCACCCTGTTCGCGGGGCCCAGCGGGTCCGGCAAGACGAGCGCGCTGGCCGCCTACGAGGCCCTCGCACGGCTCGGCGGCGGCGCCTCGCTCGCCGAGGCGTTCCCGGACCCCGCCGCCCGCGTACCGGAACGGGCGCGCCCCGACGCCGGGGGACGGCGGGGCTTCCGGATCGGGTGTACGGCCGACGGCGCGCAGGGCCCGGTCCGGCTGGACATCGCCGTACAGGCCGAGCCCGAGCTCCGCATCGTGGGGGAGCGGCTGACCGCGCGCGGAGTCGTCCTGCTGGAGACCGCCCTGCGCGACCCGGGCCGCCGTACCGTCCAGGCCGCCTGGCACACCGCGGGGTCCGCCCCCGTGACCCGCGCCCCGCTCCCCGACGACCGCCTCGGTACCGCCCTGCTGCCGCTGCGCGTGGCCGGCAAGACGGACGGGCAGCGTCATGTGCTGGCCGCGGCCGAGCAGATGGTCGTCGCCCTGCGCTCCGTCTTCCCCTGCGATCCCCGCCCCGCGTCCATGCGGGCCCCCGTCCCCCTGGGCTCGGGCCGGCTGCTGTCCGGCTGCGACAACCTCGCCGACGTGCTGTGGCGTACGCGCGCGGAGTGCGGCCGCCGGCACGCCCAGCTGGTCGAGGCGCTGCACGCGGGCTGCGCCGGACCGGTGGCCGACCTGGTCGCCGAGCCGCTGCCGGACGGCACGGTCCGGGCGGTGCTCGACCGCGGCGACGGCCTCCGCACCGGACTCGCCCGGCTGGGCGACGGCGAACTGCGCTATCTCGCGCTGACGCTGGTGCTGCTGACCGGACCCGGCGTCCTGGAGGTGGACGCCCCGGGCGAGGTGCCCGACGCCCTGCGTACCCTCACGGTGCTGGCCGACGGTTTCGACCGCGGCCTGGATCCGGTGCAGCGCGCGGAACTGCTGGGGCTGGCCGCGCGGATGGGCGGGCGCGGGCACATCCGCTGCGTGGCCGCGGTGAGCGACGCCTCGTGGGCCACGGGAACCCCGGACGTCACGGTGGTACACATGAACCCGTGACAGAACATCCTGACCTCGCCGGACTCCAGCGCAGGCTGGCCGAGTTCGCCGCCGTGCGCAACTGGCAGCCCTTCCACACCCCCAAGAACCTCGTCGCCGCCCTCTCGGTGGAGGCCTCCGAACTGGTCGAGATCTTCCAGTGGCTGACCCCGGAGGAGTCCGCCGGGGTGATGGCGGACCCGGACACCGCGCACCGGGTCACCGACGAGGTCGCCGACGTGCTGGCCTATCTGCTGCAACTGTGCGAGGTCCTGCGCATCGACCCGCTGGCGGCTCTGGCCGCGAAGATCGAGCGGAACGAACACCGCTTCCCGGTGCCGGGGCCGGAGGAGCAACAACCGGAGTCTTAAATTCCGTTATCACTCTCCGGAGTCAAAAGGCCCGCCGAATCCGAATTGTTGTCCACAATTTCCGTCTTCCTCTAGCTTTTCGATCCGGATCCCCTCACGCTGGGTAGTGGATAACAGAGAGTCCCAATAGAGGCGCGACAGCGCACGGAGGACGGACGGGGGCACCGGATGGACGCGGTACGGCTCATCCTCACGAGCAGGCGTGCGCTGGCGGGCGGCGCCGACGCGGCGGAGATGATGGCGGAGGTCTGGCAGGCGCAGGCGCTGGCGCAGGCGATCGGCAGCCGCCTCGCGGTCTCCGGCCCGCCGGAGCTGCGCGGCGAGGCGCTGGGGCTGACGGAGCTGGCGGGCCGGGGCTGCGGCGTCCTGGACCCGCCCGAACTCGACCCCGGCGACCTGCGCGCCGCCCAGCTCACCGAACTGGCCGATGCCCGCGAGACCCTGCTCTGCCTCGGCGGCCTGCTCGGCGAGGTCGGCATAGCCCTGGTCGGCCTGGCCAGCGCCGCGGCCGACGAGACGACGTACTGGCAGTGCATGGAGGCCATCGACGCGGCCGACGAGTCCCGTGACCGCGTCCGGGAGATGCTGCGCAAACTGGCGGCCCGGGAGGAGGTGTTACGGGAGAGCGGCAACGAGAGCAGCCCCTCCGGCGCCCTGTGACGACGAGCGGCGCGAGCGCCACGAGCAGGACGAACGGACGGCGGGTCCGGACGGGTGCTCACCCGACCGGGTACGGCCCTGCCGGGCGGTACCGGCGCGCCCCGTGGCGTGCAGGATAGGTGTATGGACCTTCGAATCTTCACCGAGCCCCAGCAGGGCGCCACCTACGACACCCTGCTCACCGTGGCCAAGGCCACCGAGGACCTCGGCTTCGACGCCTTCTTCCGCTCCGACCACTACCTCCGCATGGGCAGCGTGCACGGCCTGCCCGGTCCCACGGACGCCTGGATCACACTGGCCGGCCTGGCCCGTGAGACCAAGCGCATCCGCCTCGGCACCCTGATGACGGCCGGCACCTTCCGGCTGCCCGGCGTGCTCGCGATCCAGGTCGCCCAGGTCGACCAGATGTCCGGCGGCCGGGTCGAACTGGGCCTGGGGGCGGGCTGGTTCGAGGAGGAGCACAAGGCGTACGGCATCCCCTTCCCGAAGGAGAAGTTCGCCCGGCTGGAGGAGCAGCTGGCGATCGTCACCGGGCTGTGGGCGACCGAGGCCGGCAAGACCTTCGACTTCCACGGCACGTACTACGACCTCACCGACTCGCCCGCGCTGCCCAAGCCCGCCCAGCGGAAGGTGCCGGTGCTCATCGGCGGTCACGGCGCGACCCGTACGCCCCGGCTCGCCGCCCGCTACGCCGACGAGTTCAACATCCCGTTCGCCTCGATCGAGGACAGCGAGCGGCAGTTCGGCCGGGTGCGGGCCGCCGCGGTGGAGGCCGGCCGCGACGCGGACGACCTGACGTACTCCAACGCGCTCGTGGTCTGCGTCGGCAGGGACGACCGGGAGGTGGCCCGGCGGGCCGCCGTCATCGGCCGCGAGGTGGACGAGCTGAAGGCCAACGGACTGGCCGGCTCCCCGGCCGAGGTCGTCGACAAGATCGGCCGGTACGCGGCGATCGGCTCGCGGCGGATCTACCTCCAGGTGCTGGACCTCGACGACCTGGACCACCTGGAGCTGATCTCCTCCCAGGTCCAGTCGCAGCTGTCGTAGGGGCCCGACGGTCCCGCCCGGTACCGGGGAGCCCGGACCCGGGGCCGGCCGGTGCCGGGGGGATCGGGTGATCCCCCCGGCCCTGCTCAGCCGCGCTGGGCGAAGCCGTAGTCCAGGATCTTCGTCGCGTCCTTGAACCGCTGGTCCACCGAGGTGTCGGCGAGCACGGTGCCCACCACGGTCCTCGAACCGCGGGTCGCGGCGAACACCAGGCAGAACTTCGCCTCCGGCCCCGAGCCGGTCTTCACGCCGATCGCGCCCCGGTAGGAGCCGAGCAGCGTGTTGGTGTTCTTCCAGGGTTCCATCGCGTGCGTCCCGCCGCCGGGCCGGTAGGACTTCATGTCGCCGTAGACCTTCCTGCCGACGACCGCCTTGAACGTCTTGTTCCTCAGCGCCGTCCCGGCCAGCTCGGCCAGATCACGCGGCGAGGCGTGGTTCTTGCCGTTGGACACCCCGTCGAAGCCGTCGAAGTGGGTGTTCGTCAAGCCGAGTGCACGGGCCTCGGCGTTCATCTTGGCGATGAAGGACTTGGTGCGCTGAGCCGTCGTGGTGCCCGTCCCGTAGGTGTCGGCGAGCGCGTACGCCGCGTCGCAGCCCGAGGGGAGCAGCAGCCCGTACAGCAGGTCGCGCACCGTCATCGAGTCGCCGAGGATCAGGTTCGCGCTGGAGTAGCGCTGGGCGTGGGTCACCGGGTCGATGACATAGTCCGTGTACTCCTTCTTGATCCTCACCTTGCGGTCGAGGTCCACGTTGCGTTGGGACAGCACCACGAGCGCCGTCATGATCTTGGTGGTGGAGCCGGTCCGCAGCTGCCCGTCCGGCGCCTTGCCGAAGAGCTGCTTGCCGGTGGCCGCGTCCATCGCGTACGCGCCCTGGGCCTGCACCTGCGGCGCCGCCGCGGCGGCGCGCACCACCCGCGCGGCGGACGTCGGCGTGGCCGCCCGGGCCGGAGCGGTCGCGAGGACCCCCGCACCCAGGACGGCGCCGGCCGCCACGACGGCGGCGGCTCTCCCGCGCACCCGGACTCCCTGGCCGATGGTCATGGTTCCCCCTTCAGTCACTGGTCAGTTGACGAGGCATCACTTCATCAGCTCCGGGGCGCCGGGGGCCATAACGGAGATCACACGGGACACCTGTGGGCCGAGGCGGCCGGCTCCGGGCTGCCCCGGCCGGCCGCCGCGGTGCGGAAAACCTCTGGTCACAGGGGCCCGGGCCCGGGAGACTCGGCAGCATGTTCGTGACGATCTCCACCACCGGGGCGCCCGGCAGCCCGGCCACCGACCTGGGGTACCTGCTGCACAAGCACCCCGACAAGGCGCAGGCGTTCTCCACCTCGTACGGCACGGCGCACGTGTTCTACCCCGAGGCGGACGCCGAGCGCTGCACGGCCGCGCTCCTGCTGGAGATCGATACCGTCGCGCTGGTCCGGCGGGGGAAGGGCAAGGGCCGCGGCGGCGCACCCGACGCGGCCCTCGCGCAGTACGTCAACGACCGCCCCTACGCGGCCTCCTCGCTGCTCGCGGTCGCGCTGAGCAACGTGTTCTCCAGCGCCCTGCGGGGGGTGTGCGCGGCCCGCCCGGAGCGGGCGGCCACGCCGCTGCCCCTGCGCGTCGGGATACCGGCCCTGCCGGCCCGCGGCGGCGCCGCCCTCGTACGACGCCTCTTCGAGCCCCTCGGCTGGAGCGTGACCGCCGAGCCGGTCCCCCTGGACACCGAGTTCCCCACGTGGGGCGACTCGCGGTACGTCCGGCTCGGCCTGGAGGCGCGGACACTGACCCTCGCCGAGGCACTGCGCCACCTGTACGTCCTGCTGCCGGTGCTCGACGACGCCAAGCACTACTGGGTCTCCGCCGACGAGGTGGACAAACTGCTGCGGGCCGGCGAGGGCTGGCTGGCCGGGCACCCGGAGCAGGAGCTGATCACCAGCCGCTATCTCTCCCGCCGCTGGTCGCTGACCCGGCAGGCGCGGGAGCGGCTGGAGCTGGTGCGTCTGGCCGAGGCCGACGACAGCGCGGTCGAGGACATCGACAACGCGGTCGCGGAGGACACCGGCGCGGAGGCCGAGGAGAAGCCGGCTCCGCTCGCCGTCCGGCGCCGGGAGGCGATCCTCGCCGCCCTGCGTGACCGCGGTGCCGCCCGCGTGCTCGACCTCGGCTGCGGGCAGGGCCAGCTGGTGCAGGAACTGCTGAAGGACGTGCGGTTCACCGAGGTGGTCGGTGTCGACGTGTCCGTACGGGCCCTGGCCATCGCCTCCCGCCGGCTGAAGCTCGACCGCATGGGGGAGCGGCAGGCGTCCCGCGTCAAGCTGGTCCAGGGTTCGCTGGCCTATACCGACAACCGGCTCAAGGGCTACGACGCCGCCGTGCTCAGCGAGGTGATCGAGCATCTCGACCTGCCCCGGCTGCCCGCCCTGGTGTACGCCGTGTTCGGGCACGCCCGTCCCGGCACGGTCGTGGTGACCACCCCGAACGTCGAGTACAACGTCCGCTGGGAGACCCTGCCCGCCGGGCACGTCCGGCACGGTGACCACCGTTTCGAGTGGACCCGTGAGGAGTTCCGCGCCTGGGCGGCGGCCGTGGCCGGACGGCACGGCTACGACCTCGCGTTCACCCCGGTCGGACCGGAGGACCCCGAGGTCGGGCCCCCCACCCAGATGGCCGTGTTCACCCTCGCGACCGCCACGGACGACAACAAGGACGACAAGAAGGAGGCGAAGGCCGCATGACCGAGACCCGCACGGGACGGGTGCTGCCCGTCACCGACCTCTCCCTGGTCGTCCTCGTCGGCGCCTCCGGCTCGGGCAAGTCCACCTTCGCCCGCCGGCACTTCAAGCCGACCGAGGTGATCTCCTCCGACTTCTGCCGCGGCCTGGTCAGCGACGACGAGAACGACCAGAGCGCCTCCGGCGACGCCTTCGACCTCCTGCACTACATCGCCGGCAAGCGGCTGGCCGCCGGCCGCCGCACCGTCGTGGACGCCACCAGCGTGCAGCGGGACAGCCGGCGGCAGCTGGTCGAACTGGCGAAGAAGTACGACGTGCTGCCCATCGCCATCGTGCTGGACGTGCCGGAGGAGGTGTGCGCCGAGCGCAACGCCGCCCGCACGGACCGCGCCGACCTGCCCCGCCGGGTCATCCAGCGGCACATCCGCGAACTGCGCCGCTCCCTGCGCGGGCTGGAGCGCGAGGGCTTCCGAAAGGTGCACGTGCTGCGTGGCGCGGAGGAGGCCGAGAACGCCACCGTCGTCACCGAGAAGCGCTTCAACGACCTGACCCACCTCACCGGCCCCTTCGACATCATCGGCGACGTCCACGGCTGCTCGGCCGAGCTGGAGTCGCTGCTCGCCGAGCTGGGGTACGCCGACGGGGTCCACCCCGGGGGCCGTACCGCGGTGTTCGTCGGCGATCTGGTCGACCGCGGCCCGGACAGCCCCGGCGTGCTGCGCCGCGTGATGTCGATGGTGAAGTCGGGCAACGCCCTGTGCGTCCCCGGCAATCACGAGAACAAGTACGGCCGCCACCTCAAGGGCCGCACGGTCCGGCACACGCACGGACTCGCCGAGACCGTCGAGCAGATGCGGGGCGAGAGCGAGGAGTTCCGCGCGCAGGTGCGGGAGTTCATCGACGGACTGGTCAGCCACTACGTCCTGGACGGCGGCCGGCTCGTGGTCTGCCACGCCGGTCTGCCGGAGAAGTACCACGGCCGCACCTCGGGCCGGGTCCGCTCACACGCCCTGTACGGCGACACCACCGGGGAGACCGACGAATTCGGACTGCCGGTGCGCTATCCGTGGGCGGAGGACTACCGGGGCCGGGCGGCCGTGGTCTACGGGCACACCCCCGTCCCGGAGGCGACCTGGCTCAACAACACCATCTGCCTGGACACCGGCGCCGTCTTCGGCGGCAAGCTGACCGCGCTGCGCTGGCCGGAGCGCGAGCTGGTCGACGTACCGGCGCAGCGGGTCTGGTACGAGCCGGCGAGGCCGCTGCGCTCCGAGGCGCCCGGCGGGCACGACGGCCGCCCGCTGGACCTGGCGGACGTGTACGGCCGCCGGGCCGTGGAGACCCGGCACGCCGGCAGGGTCGCGGTCCGCGAGGAGAACGCGGCGGCGGCCCTGGAGGTCATGAGCCGCTTCGCGGTCGACCCGCGCCTGCTGCCCTACCTGCCGCCGACCATGGCGCCGACGGCGACCTCGGCGGTGGACGGCTACCTGGAGCACCCTCGGGAGGCGTTCGCGCAGTACGCGCGGGACGGGGTCGCGCGGGTGGTGTGCGAGGAGAAGCACATGGGCTCGCGGGCCGTGGCCCTGGTGTGCCGGGACGCGGACGTCGCCCGCACCCGCTTCGGCACCGGAGCAGGGCCGACGGGCTCGCTGTACACCCGTACCGGGCGGCCGTTCTTCGACGACGCGACGATGACGGAGGAGATCCTCGGCCGGCTGCGCTCGGCGGTCACGGACGCCGGGCTGTGGGACGAACTCGGCACGGACTGGCTGCTGGTGGACGCCGAGCTGATGCCCTGGTCGCTCAAGGCCGCCGGGCTGCTGCGCAGCCAGTACGCGGCGGTGGGCGCGGCCTCCGGCGCGGTGTTCCCGGACGCGCTCGCCGCCCTGGAGGCGGCGGCCGCGCGCGGCGCCGACGTCGGCGGCCTGCTCGCCCGGCAGCGGGAACGCGCGGCGGACGCCGCCGCGTTCACCGCCGCCTACCGCCGCTACTGCTGGACCACCGAGGGCCTGGAAGGGGTCCGGCTGGCCCCCTTCCAGCTCCTGGCCGCCCAGGGCCGCAGCCTCGCCACGCTGCCGCACGACGGACAACTGGCTCTGATCGACCGGATGGTGGAGCACGACGGCAGCGGACTGCTGCGGACCACCCGGCGGCTGTACGTCGACACCGGTGACCCGGAGTCGGTTCGCGCGGGAGTCGACTGGTGGCTGGAGATGACCGGCCGGGGCGGCGAGGGCATGGTCGTCAAGCCGGTCGGCGCGCTGGTCCGCAACCGGGACGGACGGCTGGTGCAGCCCGGCGTCAAGGTCCGGGGCCGGGAGTACCTGCGGATCATCTACGGTCCCGAGTACACCCGGCCGGACAACCTCGCCCGGCTGCGGGGGCGGTTCCTGAACCACAAGCGGTCCCTGGCCCTGCGCGAGTACGCCCTCGGTCTGGAGGCCCTGGACCGGCTCGCGGACGGGGAGCCGCTGTGGCGGGTGCACGAAGCGGTGTTCGGGGTGCTGGCGCTGGAGTCGGAACCGGTGGACCCGCGCCTGTAGGCGGGCCGGCGCAGAAAGCCCTTGTGCCGCACTCATGCCGTCCATATGGTGGACAGCCGTGCGGCACAAGGGTGTTGGCGCGTCGTGAGGGGAGTGACGGGCGTGGAGATCAAGAAGGTGGTGGTCCGCGAGGACCCGAAGAGCACCACGCGCAGGCCGGCGATCCTGGAGAAGCGGCCGACCCGCTGAACATGCGCGTCCACCTCGTCACCATGCCGTGGCATCCGCTCGACCTGCCCTCGCTGCAACTGGGCCTGCTCCACCGGATCGTGCGGCAGGCGCGTCCCGGCGACGAGGTGACCGAGTTCCACGGCTCGCTGCGGTGGGCGGAGTTCCTGCTGGAGAGGACCGGCGGCCGGCTGCTGCCGGGCGACTGTGTGGAGGTCGGCAGCGACGGCATCTTCCACGGCCTGGGCGACTGGGTCTTCTCCGGAGTCCTCCACGGCGACCCCGGCTGGGGCCTGGCCCGGCTGCGGGACTACGCGGCCGGCCGGGACGTCCGCATCGACACCGCCGTCGCCATGCGTCCCCACGCGGCCCCCTTCGTCGACGCCTGTGCCGCCGAGGTGCTGGCGGCCGAGCCGGACGTGGTCGGGTTCACCAGCACCTTCATGCAGAACGTGCCCTCCCTGGCGCTGGCCCGCGAACTGAAGCGGAGATGCCCGGAGTTGACGGTCGTCTTCGGCGGCGGCAACTGCGAGGGCCCCATGGGCCACGCCCTGCACCGCAACCACCGCTTCGTCGACCACGTGGTCCGCGGCGAGGCCGAGTACGCCTTCCCCGCCCTGTTACGGCACCTGGCCGACGGCACCGCACCCGCGGACGTGCCCGGCCTGTGCTGGTGGGACGGCACCACGGCGCGGGCCAACACGGAGACCCGGCGCACCGTGGCCCCCGCCGACATCCCCTCACCGGACTACGACCAGTGGCAGGCCGCGCTGGACGCCTCCCCGGTCCGCGAGCACATCCACCCCAAGCTGGTCGTGGAGGGGGCCCGGGGCTGCTGGTGGGGCGAGAAGCACCACTGCACCTTCTGCGGCCTGAACGGAACGGCCATGGAGTTCCGGGCCAAGCCGGGGGAGCGGCTGTGGGCCGAGATGGACCGGCTGGTGCGCCGCCACCGCCTCCTCGACGTGGTCACCGTCGACAACATCATCGGCATGGCCTACTTCCGCGACTTCCTGCCCCGCGTCGCCGGCAGCGGCTGGGACCTGCGGCTGCACTACGAGGTCAAGTCCAACCTCACGCCCGACCAGCTCGGGCTCCTCGCCGCGTCCGGCACGGTGCACATCCAGCCCGGCATCGAGAGCCTGGGCAGCCGGGTCCTGGACCTGATGGACAAGGGGGTCACCGGCGCCCGTAACGTCCGCACGCTGCGCGAGTGCGAGAACCACGCGCTGACCTGCTCCTGGAACCTGCTGTACGGCTTTCCCGGCGAGAGCGCCGACGACTACACGCCCGTCATCGACCAGCTCCCCAACCTGGTCCACCTCCAGCCGCCCAGCGGCGCCCACCGCATCCAGCTGGAGCGGTTCAGCCCCCACTTCACCGATCCGCGGCTCGGCTTCGGCAAGCGCCGCCCGGCCGGGATGTACCAGCACGTCTACGACCTGCCCGAGGAGGAACTCGCCGACCTGGTCTACCTGTTCGACACCGAGGACGCGGGCATCACCGGCCCGGTCGAACGGCGGCTGCGGGAGGCCGTGGCCGCCTGGCGGGCCGGGCACGCGCACTCCCGGCTGCTCTTCGAGGAGGACGGCGCGGACCTGCTGGTGCACGACCGGCGGCACGGCCGCCCGCCCGCCGGCCACCGCTTCACCGGCTGGCGCGCGGCGGCCCTGCGCCGGCTGGAGGACGGCCGGACCGTTCCCGCGCTGCACCGGCTGCTGGCCGCCGACGGCCACGAGGCGCCGTCCGGCGCGCTGGCGGACTGGGCCGAGGAGGCCCTGCGGCTCGGCCTGCTGTTCCGGGACGGCGCCACCTACGTGTCCCTGCCGACCTGGGGCGAACCGGTGCGGCTGTCCGAGGGGGCCGGATGACCGGGCTGCCCGCCACCGTGCCGCACCGGCTCACCGGGCACCGGGTGGAGACGGCCGGACCCCTGGACCTGAGCGGCAGCGGGCGCGGGACGGCGGAGGCGGTGCGGTTCCTGCGCGAGTGCCAGAGCCTCGGCCTGCGCGTGGACTGGCGGGCGGCGGGCACCCCGTCGTACGACCCCGCCCTGCTCCACCACCTGCCACCGCCCACCGCGCTCCCCTCGCCCGCCCCCGGGCAGGCGGGCTGGCGGGCGGCCTACGGCCACGGCATCCTCTACCACCGGCGCGGCCCGGACTTCGTCACCGTCCTGGACCGCCGCGAGCGGGGCACGGCCGTGCGGCTCACCCTGGACCACCCCGCTCTCGTCGCCACGTTCCTCCGCCTCCTGGAGCCGACGCCCCCGGACGCCCTGGACCCTGCCGGACGCGAGGCGCTCGGACTGCTCGTCGACGAACGGCTGGTCCTCACCGCCGGCGGGTGGGCGGTGAGCCTGCCGCCGCGGATCCGGCGGTGGCCGGTCCCGTGCACCGCGATCTGAGGCCGCCCCGCGCACCGCTCGTGGCCGGAGTGACGAAGAACGCCGACGCGGATCCGGCCGGGCAGGGGGTGAACCCCGCCCTCCGTGGTCAGGATGGAGGCATGGGATTCCACGTCGACTCCGAGGCCGGGCGGCTGCGCCGCGTCATCCTGCACCGGCCGGATCTGGAGCTCAAAAGGCTCACCCCCAGCAACAAGGACGCCCTGCTCTTCGACGACGTGCTCTGGGTGCGCCGGGCGCGCGCCGAGCACGACGGCTTCGCCGACGTCCTGCGCGACCGCGGGGTCGAGGTTCACCTCTTCGGGGACCTGCTCGCCGAGACCCTGGCACTCCCCGGGGCCCGCGCGCTCGTCCTGGACCGCGTCTTCGACGAGAAGGAGTACGGCCCGCTCGCCACCGACCACCTGCGCGCCGCCTTCGACGGCATGGCCCCGCCCGAGCTGGCCGAAGCGCTGGTCGGGGGCATGACCAAGCGGGAGTTCCTGGACGCGCACGCGGAACCGGCCTCGGTCCGCTTCCACGTCATGGACCTGGACGACTTCCTGCTGCGTCCCCTGCCGAACCACCTGTTCACCCGCGACACCTCCGCCTGGATCTACGACGGCGTCTCCATCAACGCCATGCGCTGGCCCGCCCGGCAGCGCGAGACCGTGCACTTCGAGGCGATCTACCGGCACCACCCGCTGTTCCGTGACGAAACGTTTCACGTCTGGTCCCGGGGACAGGCCGACTATCCCTCCACCATCGAGGGCGGCGACGTCCTGGTGCTCGGCGGCGGCGTCGTCCTGATCGGCATGAGCGAGCGCACCACCCCGCAGGCCGTCGAGATGCTCGCGCACAAGCTGTTCGCGGCCGGCTCGGCGCGCACGATCGTGGCCCTCGACATGCCCAAGCGGCGCGCCTTCATGCACCTGGACACGGTGATGACCATGGTCGACGGGGACATCTTCACCCAGTACGCGGGCCTCGGCATGCTCCGCTCGTACACCATCGAACCGGGCGTCGGCGAGCGGGAGCTGAAGGTCACCGACCATCCCCCGGAGCACATGCACCGTGCGATCGCCGCCGCGCTCGGCCTCGGCGAGATCCGGGTGCTGACCGCCACCCAGGACGTGCACGCCGCCGAACGCGAGCAGTGGGACGACGGCTGCAACGTCCTCGCCGTGGAACCCGGGGTCGTCGTCGCCTACGAGCGGAACGTGACCACCAACACCCATCTGCGCAAATGCGGTATCGAGGTGATCGAGATCCCGGGCAGTGAGCTGGGCCGGGGCCGGGGCGGCCCGCGGTGCATGAGCTGTCCCGTCGAACGAGAATCCGTATAGAAATGTGGAAGGTCGTATAGACTTTCAGGGTCATCCGTAGTCGTTACGTCTGGAGCGCCCCCCATGGCGACAGTGCCGACGGCCCTCGCCGGCCGCCACTTCCTCAAGGAGCTGGACTTCACCGAGGAGGAGTTCCGCGGCCTGGTCGAGCTGGCCGCCGAGCTGAAGGCCGCCAAGAAGGCCGGGGCCGAGACCCAGTACCTGCGGGGCAGGAACATCGCGCTGATCTTCGAGAAGACCTCGACGCGCACCCGCTGCGCGTTCGAGGTCGCCGCCGCCGACCAGGGCGCCCACACCACCTACCTCGAACCCTCCGGCTCGCAGATCGGGCACAAGGAGTCCGTGCGGGACACCGCCCGGGTCCTCGGCCGGATGTACGACGGGATCGAGTACCGGGGCGACAGCCAGGCCAAGGTCGAGGAGCTGGCCGCGCACGCCGGTGTGCCCGTCTACAACGGCCTCACCGACGACTGGCACCCCACCCAGATGCTCGCCGACGTGCTCACCATGACCGAGCACAGCGCCAAGCCGCTGCGGAAGATCGCCTTCGCCTACCTCGGCGACGCCCGCTTCAACATGGGCAACTCCTACCTGGTCACCGGCGCCCTGCTCGGCATGGATGTCCGGATAGTCGCCCCGAAGCCCTACTGGCCCGCCCAGGAGATCATCGACCGCGCCCATGACCTGGCCGCGTCCAGCGGTGCCCGCATCACCCTCACCGAGGAGATCGCCGAGGGCGTCGCGGGCGCCGACTTCGTCGCCACCGACGTCTGGGTCTCCATGGGCGAGCCCAAGGAGGTGTGGAGCGAGCGCATCACCGCCCTCGCCCCCTACGCCGTCACCATGGACGTCCTGCGCGCCACCGGCAACCCCGACGTCAGGTTCCTGCACTGTCTGCCGGCCTTCCACGACCTCGGCACCGAGATCGGCCGGGAGATCCACGACCGCCACGGCCTGACGGCCCTGGAAGTGACCGACGAGGTGTTCGAGTCCGTGCACTCGATCGTCTTCGACGAGGCCGAGAACCGCCTGCACACGATCAAGGCGGTGCTGGTGGCGACACTCGCCTGACCCGCCTTATCCTGGCCGGCGGCCCGGAGCCACCCCTTCCGGGGCCGCCGCCGCGCCCGTACGACGGGCGCCCGCACCACCAGAAACGAGCACCACCCGCATGCCCGCTCCCCGCATCAAGTCCCCGCACGTCCTCGTCGCCGAATCCGGCGCCGACCGCGAGGGGCACGGCCTGAAGCGCACCATGGGCCTCTTCCAGCTCATCTGCTTCGGCGTCGGCGCCATCGTCGGCACCGGCATCTTCGTCGGCCTCTCCGACTCCGTCGCCCAGGCCGGCCCGGCCGTCGTCGTCTCCTTCATCCTCGCCGCACTGACCTGCGTCTTCACCGCTTTCTCCTTCGCGGAGCTGGGCGGTGCCATCCCGGTCTCCGGCTCCTCGTACTCCTTCGCCTACGCCGGCCTCGGCGAGTCCACCGCGTTCCTGGTGGGCTGGTGCCTGCTGCTGGAGTACGGCATCTCCATCTCGGCGGTCGCGGTCGGCTGGAGCCAGTACGTCAACGAGCTGCTGCACAGCCTCACCGGCTGGCAGCTCCCGGCCGCCCTGTCGGCGGGCCCGGGCGACGGCGGGGCCGTGAACCTCCCCGCGGTGATCGTCATCGCCATGGCCTCCGTGCTGCTCGTGCGCGGGGTGCGCGAGAGCGCCCGGGCCACCGCCGCCATGGCCGCCGTCAAGCTGGCCATCCTGCTCGCCTTCTGCGCCATCGGCTACAGCGCCTTCAAGGACGGCAACCTCACCCCGTTCTCCCCGGCCGGCCTCGGCGGCATCGGCGCGGGCACCACCGCCGCGTTCTTCTCCTACATCGGCTTCGACGCGATCACCACCGCCGGTGAGGAGGCGAAGAACCCGCGCCGGGACGTGCCCGTCGCGATCCTCGTCTGCATGGGCCTGGTCACCCTGCTCTACTGCGCCGTCGCGGTCGCGGCGATCGGCGCCATCGGCGGCGACCAGGTCGCCGGCCGGCCCGCGGCCCTCTCCTACGTTGTCAACGAGGTCACCGGCTCCGCCGTCGGCGGCGGTGTCATCGCCTTCGGCGCGGTCGTCGCCATCGCCTCCGTCGTCCTCGCCGTGATGTACGGCCAGACCCGCATTCTGATGTCGATGTCCCGGGACGGCCTCGTGCCGGCCGTCTTCGAGAAGGTGTCCCCGAGGACGTCCACGCCCGTCGCCGGCACGCTGATCGTCGCCGTCGTCTTCGCGGTCCCGGCGGCCTTCGCCTCCCTCGACGCCGTCATGAACCTGTGCACCATCGGCACGCTCGCCATCATGGCCGTCGTCAACATCTCCGTGATGGCCCTGCGCCGCCGCGAGCCGGGCCTGACCCGCAGCTTCCGCGTGCCGCTCTACCCCGTGGCGCCGCTGCTCGGCGTCGGCTTCTGCCTGTACCTGATGTACGAGACGGGCTGGCGGACCTGGATCCAGTTCGCCGTGTTCCTCGCGGCCGGCCTGCTGGTCTACGGCGCCTACGGCCGCCGGCACTCCACGCTGGCCGCCGCCGCGCCGGACGCGGTCACGCCGGACGCCGCTGAGCGGGAACCACAGGCAGTCTGAACCACACCGCCTTGCCCGACGGGGTGGGGCGGTGCCCGCACGAGGAACTCAGGGCGCGGATCAGGAGCAGCCCGCGCCCGCCTTCGTCCCACACGTCGGGCTCCTCGATCACCGGCCGGGTCAGATGGCCGGGCGGCGCCGGGTCCGGGTCGTGCACCTCGACCTGGCAGCCGGTCGGCGCCAGCTCCACCACCAGCTCGATCGGGCCCCGCCCGGCGGTGTGCTCCACCGCGTTGGCCACCAGCTCGGCCGTGAGCAGCTCCGCCGTGTCGCGGTCGGTCACGTGCTCCACCTCGGTGAGCGCGGTGCGCACCAGGGCACGGGCCACCGGCACCGCCGCCGTGGTGTGCGGCAGCGCGATGCGCCAGGAGGCCGGTCGGGCGGAGCGTTCGGGCAAGGTGAGTCCGTTTCGTGGAGCGGGCTGTCCCGCTTTGGCTGTGGGAAATGGTACGGGTCCGGCTCCGCGGGCCGTCGCCGGGCGTCGTCCGGGGCCCCGGAGCCCGGGTGACGGCCCCCGGCTTGTCGCGCACCCGTGACGACAGTCACAAACAGGTGATAACTTCGTCAGGGAGAGCAACGTACGGCACCGCCCCGCCTAGGAGGCCGCACGTCATGAGTCCCTTCACCGGCTCCGCCGCCCGCACCGCCGAGTGGGAACACCTGCGCGTCCGGCTCGACGACGGGGTCGCCACCGTCACCCTCGCGCGTCCCGAGAAGCTCAACGCCCTCACCTTCGGCGGCTACGCCGACCTGCGCGACCTGCTCGCCCAGCTGTCCCGGGAGCGTGCGGTGCGCGCCCTCGTCCTGGCCGGCGAGGGCCGCGGCTTCTGCTCCGGCGGCGACGTGGACGAGATCATCGGCGCCACGCTGTCCCTGGACACGGCCCAGCTGCTCGACTTCAACCGGATGACCGGCCAGGTGGTGCGGGCGATCCGCGAATGCCCGTTCCCGGTGGTCGCGGCGGTCCACGGCGTCGCCGCCGGCGCCGGCGCCGTCCTCGCCCTCGCGGCCGACTTCCGGATCGCGGACCCCTCGGCCCGCTTCGCCTTCCTCTTCACCCGGGTCGGCCTCTCCGGCGGCGACATGGGCGCGGCCTACCTGCTGCCCCGGGTCGTCGGCCTGGGTCACGCCACCCGTCTCCTCATGCTCGGTGACCCGGTTCGGGCCCCCGAGGCCGAGCGCATCGGCCTGATCAGCGAACTGACGGAGGAGGGCCGCGCGGACCAGGCCGCCCAGGCCCTCGCCCGCCGCCTGGCCGACGGGCCGGCCCTGGCACACGCCCAGACGAAGGCCCTGCTGACGGCCGAGCTGGACATGCCGCTGGCCGCGTCGGTGGAACTGGACGCCTCCACCCAGGCCCTCCTCATGAACGGCGCGGACTACGCCGAGTTCCACGCCGCGTTCACGGAGAAGCGCCCGCCGAAGTGGCAGGGAAGGTGAGTTCGTGATGCCGACCCCGCACGCAACGGACCGAGGGGCGCGGGAGAGCGCGCGACCGGCCACCGACGGCCTGCGGACACCGGTCACGGGCGGCCGGCCCGCGCGCATAGCGGTCGTCGGCGGCGGTCCCGGCGGCCTCTACGCCGCCGCTCTGCTCAAACGCCGCGACCCCGCACGGCACGTCACCGTCTGGGAACGCAACGCCCCGGACGACACCTTCGGCTTCGGCGTCGTCCTGTCCGACGAGACCCTGGGCGGCATGGAGCACGCGGACCCCGTCGTCCACGAGGCCCTCGGCCGGGACTTCACCCGCTGGGACGACATCGACGTCGTGCACCGGGGCGTACGGCACCGCTCGGGCGGACACGGATTCGCGGCCCTGGGACGGCGCCGGCTCCTGGAGATCCTGCACGCCCGCTGCCATTCCCTCGGCGTGCGGATCAACTTCCGTACCGAGGCCCCGCACCCGGACGTCCTGGCCGCCGGACACGACCTCGTCATCGCCGCCGACGGTGTCCACAGCACCGTCCGCGCGGCCTACTCCCATGTGTTCCGCCCCCATGTGGCCGAACACCATTGCCGCTACCTGTGGCTCGCCGCCGACCTGGCCTTCGACGCCTTCCGTTTCGAGGTCGCCGAGACCGAGCACGGCGTGATGCAGCTGCACGGCTACCCGTACGCGGCGGACGCCTCCACCGTCATCGTCGAGATGCGCGAGGAGGTCTGGCGGGCGGCGGGGTTCGACGACATCACCCCCCAGGAGTCCGTCGAACGCTGCGCCAAGATCTTCGCCGACGCGCTCGGCGGCCGGCCCCTGCGCTCCCACCGGCCGGCCTGGACCACCTTCCGCACGGTCGTCAACGAGCACTGGTCGCACGGCAACGTCGTCCTCCTCGGCGACGCCGCCCACACCGCCCACTTCTCCATCGGCTCCGGCACCAAACTCGCCGTGGAGGACGCCGTGGCCCTCGTGGCCTGCCTGGAGGAACAGCCCGGCATCCCCAGGGCGCTGGCGGCCTACGAGGAGGAGCGCAAGCCCGTCGTCGCCTCCACCCAGCGGGCCGCCCGGGCCAGCCTGGAGTGGTTCGAGAACCTGCGGCTGTACCTGCGCCAGCCGCCCCGCCAGTTCGCCTTCAACCTCCTCACCCGCAGCCGCCGCGTCACCCACGACAACCTCCGCCTGCGCGACGCCCACTTCACCGGTGCCGTCGAGCGCGAGTTCGGCTGCCCGCCCGGCACACCCCCGATGTTCACACCGTTCCGGCTGCGCGGCCTGACCCTGCGCAACCGGGTCGTCGTGTCACCGATGGACACGTACTGCGCCACCGACGGCCTCCCCGGCGACTTCCACCTCGTCCACCTCGGCGCCCGCGCCCTCGGCGGAGCCGGCCTGGTGATGACCGAGATGGCGTGCGTCAGCGAGGAGGGCCGCATCACCCCCGGATGTGCCGGCCTCTACACCGGGCGGCAGGCCGAGGGCTGGCGGCGCGTCACCGACTTCGTGCACACGCGGGCACCGGGCACCGCGATCGGCGTGCAGCTCGGGCACTCCGGCCGCAAGGGTTCCACGAAGCGGATGTGGGAGGGCATGGACGAGCCGCTGCCCGACGGCAACTGGCCGCTGCTGGCCGCCTCGCCGCTGCCCTACCGGCCGGACGGCCAGGTCCCGCGCGAGCTCTCGCGCGCCCAGCTGACCGACATACGCGAGCAGTTCGCCGCCGCCGCGTGGCGGGCCGCCCGGGCCGGCTTCGACCTGCTGGAACTGCACTGCGCCCACGGCTATCTGCTCTCCGGCTTCCTGTCCCCGCTCACCAACCGGCGCACCGACGCCTACGGCGGCTCGCTGGAGCGGAGGCTGCGGTTCCCGCTGGAGGTCTTCGACGCCGTACGCGCGGTGTGGCCGGCGGAACGGCCCATGACCGTCCGGATCTCCGCCACCGACTGGGCGGAGGGCGGGACGACCGCCGAGGACGCGGTCGAGATCGCCCGGGCCTTCGCCGCGCACGGCGCCGACGCCCTCGACGTCTCCACCGGGCAGGTGGTGGCCGAGGAGCGGCCGGAGTTCGGTCGGTCGTACCAGACGCCGTTCGCCGACCGCATCCGGCACGAGGCGCGCGTCCCGGTGATCGCGGTCGGCGCGATCTCCTCCTGGGACGACGTGAACTCCCTGATCCTGGCCGGGCGGGCCGACCTGTGCGCGCTGGCCCGCCCGCATCTGTACGACCCGCACTGGACCCTGCACGCGGCGGCCGAGCAGGGGTACGAGGGGCCCGGCGCCGGCTGGCCCGCGCCCTACCGCGCGGGCAGCCGGCCCCCGCGCACCGGCCGCACCGACGCGCCCAGGCCCCGCCTGTCGCTCGGCGGCTGAGCACCACCGCCCCGGCGCCGGAGGACACCGGGGGTCACAGCCCCGCGAACTCCGCGCCCGCGTCCCGCAGCCGTTCGTGCAGGCCCCGGAAGACCTCCGCGGAACGGACGCCCGGCCAGTCGGCGGGCAGCAGCCGGGCGGGCAGGCCCGGGTCGGCGTAAGGGAGGTGGCGCCAGGAGTCCAGGACGAGGAGGTAGTCCCGGTAGGCCTCCTCGGGCGGGGTGCCGGTGCGCCGCTGCCAGGCGTGCAGCACCGGCGCGTGCGTGTCCAGGAACCGCTCGTGCTCCTTGGCGATCGCGGCCAGGTCCCACCAGCGGGCCACCGCATCGCCCGTCGGCGCGAAGCCCAGGTGCTCGCCGCGGAAGAAGTCCACATACGGATCCAGACGCAGCCGGCGCAAAGTGTGCTCCGCCTCCTCGTACAGCCGGGCCGGGGCGATCCACACCCCCGGGGCCGCCGTGCCGAACCCCAGCCGGGCCAGCCGGGAGCGCAGCACGTGCCGCTTCTGCCGCTCCGACTCGGGCACCGAGAACACCGCGAGCACCCAGCCCTCGTCCCCGAAGGGCGCGGCGGCGTAGACGCGCCGGTCGCCGTCGTCCAGCAACTGGCGTGCCTCGGCGGAGAGTTCGTACCCGGCGGCGCCGGAACCGGTGCGGGCCGGCAGCAGCAGGCCGCGCCGTTTGAGCCGGGACACCGAGGAGCGTACGGAGGGCGCGTCCACCCCTACGGCGGCCAGCAGCCGGATCAGCTCGGCGACGGGCACCGGGCCGGGCATGAAGCGGCCGTACGCGCCGTAGAGCGTGACGATGAGGGACCGGGGGGCGTGTTGCTCGGACACGTTGATCATTTTAGGTCGTCGGCATCGCCGCTGGTCACGTGGGTGCGCAGCCGGAACCGCTGCACCTTGCCGGTGGCCGTGCGGGGCAGCGCGTCGAGGAAGACGAACTCGCGCGGGCACTTGTAGGGCGCCAGCTCGGAGCGGAGGAAGGCGCGCAGCGCCTCCGGGTCGGGCCGGGCTCCCGCCCGCAGCACGGTGTAGGCCACGGCGATCTGGCCGCGGGCCTCGTCGGGGCGGCCCACGACCGCCGTCTCGGCCACGTCCGGATGGCGCAGCAGCGCGTCCTCGACCTCGGGGCCCGCGATGTTGTACCCGGCGGAGATGATCATGTCGTCGGCGCGGGCCATATGGCGGAAGTACCCGTCGGCCTCGCGGACACACGTGTCCCCGGTGACGTTCCAGCCGTCCCGGACGTACTCCCGCTGCCGCGGGTCGGCGAGATAACGGCAGCCGACCGGGCCGCGTACCGCGAGCAGACCGGGCTCGCCGTCGGGCACGGGCCTGCCGTCGGCGTCCTGGACGCGCGCCTGCCAGCCCGGGACCGGCACGCCCAGGGTGCCGGGCCTGATCCGCTCGTCGGCGGCGGAGACGAAGATGTGCAGCAGCTCGGTGGCGCCGATGCCGTTGATGAGGCGCAGGCCCGTGCGTGCGTGCCAGGCCCGCCAGGTGGCCGCGGGCAGGTTCTCGCCGGCCGACACACAGCGCCGCAGTGACGACAGGTCGTAGCGGTGCGTCTCGTCCAGCATGGCGCGGTAGGCGGTCGGCGCGGTGAACAGGACCGAGACCCGGTGCTCGGCGATCGCGGGGAGCAGCTGCCGGGGGCCCGCCTGCTCCAGCAGGAGCGCGCTGGCGCCGGCGCGCAGGGGGAAGACCACCAGTCCGCCGAGGCCGAACGTGAAACCGAGCGGGGGACTGCCCGCGAAGATGTCGTCCCCATGGGGGCGCAACACATGCTTCGAGAAGGTGTCGGCTGTTGCCAGCACATCCCGGTGGAAGTGCATGCACCCCTTCGGGCGGCCCGTCGTGCCGGAGGTGAACGCGATCAGCGCGACGTCGTCGGCGGCGGTGTCCACCGCCGGGTACGGGGCGGCGGGCGCGGGGCGGCGCAGGAGGTCGTCGGGGGTGTCGCCGCCGTACGTGGTGATGCGCAGCCCGGGTATCCGGGCCCGCGCCAGGTCGTCCACGGCCCGTATGTCGCACAGCGCGTGTCCCACCCGGGCGATCCCGCACAGGGTCGCCAGTTCGTGCGGGCGCTGCTGGGCCAGCACGGTGACCGCGACGGCGCCCGCCTTCAGCACGGCCAGCCAGCAGGCGGCGAGCCACGGGGTGGTGGGGCCGCGCAGCAGGACCCGGTTGCCCGGGACCACGCCCAGGCCGGTGGTGAGGACGTGCGCGATGCGGTCGACGCGCGTCCGCAGCTCGCCGTACGTCCACGTGGCACCGGCGGGGGTGCGGAACACCGGGCGGTCCGGATCGGCGTGGTCCACCAGCTCCGCGGCACAGTTCAGCCGGCCGGGGTAACGCAGCTCCGGCAGGTCGAACCGCAGCTCGGGCCAGGCGTGCGGCGGTGGGAGGTGGTCGCGCGTGAACGTGTCGACGTGGGCCGAGCGATGCATGGCGGTCCGCCCCCTTGCCGTGACAGACGTCCGGACGGGCTTCTGGGCTCGCATCTGGAGCGTATCGTGTTGGTGACGGCAGTCAACTGTGCGCGATAACGTCATGGGGGGACGGGAAGCCGCCTCGGAAGGTGACGGCACGTCGGTGGGGGCGCGCCCCCGGGCGGCGAGCGTCATGGCGTCGCGGGGAGGACTCGTGGTCCTTCCCCGGAGGGAGGGACGGCAGTGTCCGCATTCGCGCTCCGGCCGGAACAGGCCGCCTGGTGCGCCGAGCTGCGCGCGCTGGCCGCCGGCCGGCTGCGCCCGCTCGCCGACCGGGGCGAACCCGGCCGCGTCAACCGGCCGCTCCTCGCCGAACTGGGCCGGCTCGGGCTGCTCGCCCGGCTGTTCGACTCCGGCGCGCTCGACCTGTGCCTGATGCGCGAGTCCCTCGCCCAGACCTGCACCGAGGCCGAGACCGCCCTCGCCCTCCAGGGCCTGGGCGCCCACCCGGTGCACGCGCACGGCACCCCGGCCCAGCGCGGGCACTGGCTGCCCCGGGTAGCCGACGGCAGCGCCGTCGCCGCGTTCGCGCTGAGCGAGCCCGGGGCCGGTTCGGACGCGGCGGCGCTGGCCCTCGCGGCCGAACCCGACGGCGACGGCTGGCGGCTCACCGGCGCCAAGTGCTGGATCTCCAACGCCCCCGAGGCCGACTTCTACACCGTCTTCGCCCGCACCACCCCCGGCGCGGGCGCCCGGGGCGTCACCGCCTTCCTGGTCCCCGCCGGCCGGCCGGGACTCACCGGCAGTCCCCTGGAGATGATCTCCCCGCACCCCATCGGCGCCCTCGCGTTCGACGCCGTGCCCGTCACCGCCGACGACGTGCTCGGCGAGCCCGACCGCGGCTTCGGCGTCGCCATGGGCACCCTCAACCTGTTCCGCCCCAGTGTCGGCGCCTTCGCGGTCGGCATGGCGCAGGCCGCGCTGGACGCCACCCTCGTCCACACCAGGCGGCGCGAGGCGTTCCGGGGCCGGCTGATGGATCTCCAGGCCGTGTCCCACCAGGTCGCCGAGATGGCGCTGCGCACGGAGGCGGCCCGGCTGATGGTGTACGCGGCGGCCTCGGCGTACGACGCGGGAGCCGCCGACGTACCCCGGCGCGCCGCGATGGCCAAACTGCTCGCCACCGAGACCGCCCAGTACGTCGTCGACACCGCGGTCCAGCTGCACGGCGCCCGCGCCCTGCGCCGCGGCCACCTCCTCGAACACCTCTACCGCGAGGTGCGCGCGCCCCGGATCTACGAGGGCGCCAGCGAGGTGCAGCGGGGCATCATCGCCAAGGAGCTGTACGCCACGGCACCCGAGGAGGCCCGGTGACGACCGAGCGCGTCAACCCGCCCGAGCTGTCCCCGCCCACGGGGTTCTCGCACGCCGTCGTCGCGACCGGTTCCCGCGTGGTGTTCCTCGCGGGCCAGACCGCCCTCGACGCCGACGGCGAGGTCACCGGCGACACGCTCCCCGAGCAGTTCGGGACGGCGCTCGGCAACCTCCTCGCCGCCCTGCGCGCGGCCGGCGGCACCCCCGCCGACCTGGCCCGGGTCACCGTCTACGCGACGGACGTCGCCGCGTACCGCGCGCACGCCCGGCAACTGGGCGGCATCTGGCACCGGCTGGCGGGCCGTGACTATCCCGCGATGGCCGTCGTGGAGGTCGTCCGGCTGTGGGACGAGCGGGCGCTGGTCGAGCTGGACGGGTTCGCCGTACTGCCGTAGGGCGACCCGGCCCGCGCACCCGCCGTGCCCCCGCCCGGCCGGCGCGGACGGTGCCATGACGCACCACCGATGGGGTGACGGTCACCCCCGCCCGCTTAGCCGCCCGGTACCGGTGGAACCCATCGAATCCACCGCAACCGGGAGGTCTCCCATGCCCCTGCGCTCCGCACTCGTCACGGCCCTCGGCGCCGCCGCCCTGCTGTGCGCCGCCGCCGGACCGGCCGGCGCCGCCCCCGCCGGGACCGCCACCGACCCCTCCGAGACCGTCACCGTCGACACCGTCGGCCGGCTCGCGTCCGACGGCTCGGTGACGCTCTCGGGCACCTACCGCTGTGCCGGCGGCACCGGCCCGGTCCTCATCAGCTCCTCGGTCAGCCAGGGCGACCCCCGGGTCCGGTACGACATCGGCGGCGGCCTGGCCCGGTGCGACGGTGCTGCACACCGCTGGGAGAACTCCGGGCAGGTCTCCTCGGAGGTGCTGGATGCCGGGGCGGCGCACGTGGAGGCCACTCTCACGGAGCTGCGCCCCTCGGGCTTCCTGCTGCTGCCGGCCTTCCACGCGGTGACCGGGCAGGACATCACGCTCGTCCAGGAGTGACACCCCGGCTCGTCCAGGAGTGACACCCCGGGCGGCCCCGCCCGTCCGCCGCCCGGCCCCTCACCGCGGGGGCCGGCCGGACGACTCACCGGCCCGCGGCCACCGCCCGGACCGCCCCCGCCCGCTTCAGGCGCAGCCGGGTCCCGCGTCCCGGTCCACGGGGACCGTCCTGCGCCGGACCACCGGGGCACCCGGCCGGTGCAGGGCGGCGACGAACTTGTAGCGGGAGCCCCGGTACACCGAGCGCACCCACTCCACGGGGGAGCCCTCCGCGTCCCGTGAGTGCCGGGACAGCAGGAGCATGGGCAGCCCCACGTCGGTGCCGAGCAACTGCGCCTCGCGCGGGGTCGACAGCGAGGTCTCGATGGTCTCGTCGGCCTCGGTGAGATGGACGCCGTACACCTCGGCGAGCGCCGTGTACAGCGACGGGCAGCCGGCCAGGGAGCGGCGCAGGCCGGGGAAGCGCCGTACGGACAGGTGGGTCGTCTCGATCGCCATCGGGTCGCCGCTGGCCAGCCGCAACCGCTCGATGCGCAGCACCCGTTCGCCGATCCCGATGCCGAGCAGGCCCGCCAGCTTCTCGTCCGCGGGCACCTCTGCGACGTCCAGCGTCTGCGAGGCGGGCGTGAGGCCCTGCGCCCGCATGTCCTCGGTGTGCGAGGTGAGCTGGAGCGTGCGGTACAGCTTGGGCTGGGCGACGAAGGTGCCCTTGCCCTGGATCCGGTCGAGCCGGCCCTCGCCCACGAGTTCCTGGAGTGCCTGGCGGACGGTGGTGCGGGAGGTGTCGAACCGGACGGCGAGCAGCCGTTCCGCGGGCATGGCCGAACCGGGCTGGAGCGCCTCGGCCATGCCGAGGAGCTGCTGCTTGATCCGGTAGTACTTCGGCACGCGCGCGGTGCGGCCGGGCACTCCTCTGTGCGGCTGGGCGCTGCTGACGTCGGTGGTCATGCCTGCCTTCCCGGCTGTGTCGATGGGCTCCCGTTATAGCGACCAACTGCCTTATGGTCTAGTCCAACTGACCCGTCCGGGCGAATGCGGCCGAATGCGGATGGACGCGCTCCGGTGTCTTTCTCGTAACGGCCGGGACCGGCTTTCCGAACCACCCTTGACACTCCAAAAGGTCTAGGCCAAGCTCCACCGTACTGGTCTACACCATTAGTGGCCAGGTCCCGAGCCCTACGTGCAACAGCGTCGTACGCAGGTCACCGCCGAGGGCGTGGGGGGATAAGTGGCATCCCTGAGGAGGGTGGCGTGAAGCGCAAGCTTGCGGCCGCGATCGTGATCGCGGGCATGATGGTCTCCGTGTCGGCGTGCGGCGGAGACGACGGCGACGACAGCGGCAAGAACGCCGGACCGGACAGCTTCAAGGGGCAGACGCTGACGGTCTGGGCGATGGACGGCTCCACGCCGGACCAGTGGTCCAAGGACGTCACGGCCGCCTTCGAGAAGAAGACCGGCGCCAAGCTGAAGTTCGAGACGCAGAAGTGGGACGGGATCCAGCAGAAGATCACCACCGCCCTCTCCGAGTCCACCCCGCCGGACGTGCTGGAGGTCGGCAACACCCAGACCCCGGCCTACGCGGCCACCGGCGGCCTGGCCGACCTGAGCGACCTCAAGCAGGAGATCGGCTCCGACTGGACGCCGTCGGTCTCGCAGTCCTCGGTCTACGAGGGCAAGCAGTACGCCGCCCCCTGGTACTTCGCCAACCGCGTGGTCATCTACAACAAGAAGATCTGGGCGAAGGCCGGCATCAAGAGCACCCCCAAGACCCGGGACGAGTTCTACCGGGACCTGGACGCCATCGGCAAGAAGACCGACGCCGAGCCGCTCTACCTGCCCGGCCAGAACTGGTACTTCTTCGACGGCCTGACCATCGGCCAGGGTGCCGACCTGGTGAAGAAGGACGGCGGCAAGTACGTCTCCAACCTCGGTGACCCGAAGGTCACCAAGGCCATGGAGATCTACAAGAAGTACGCCTCCTACTCCAAGGCCCCCAAGGACAAGGACGAGGCCACCCCGCAGCAGGCCGAGGTCTTCGCCAAGGGCAGGACCGGCGCCTTCATCGGCATGGGCTGGGAGGCCGGCACCGCCGTCACCGCCAACAAGGCGATCGAGAAGGACCTCGGCTACTTCACGATCCCCGGCGAGAGCGCGGGCAAGCCCGAGGGCGTCTTCCTCGGCGGCTCGAACCTCGCCGTCGCGCAGGGCAGCAAGAAGCAGGCCCTGGCCAAGGAGTTCCTGAAGATCGCCCTGTCGGACCAGTACGAGGGCGAGCTGGCCAAGCTCAACGGCGTCATCCCGAACAAGCAGGCCCTGGAGAGCAACCTCAAGGGCAACGTCGTCGCCGAGGCCGCCGCTCCCGGCGCCGCCGTGGGTGGCACCACCCCGCTGATCCCCGAGTGGGGCGCGGTGGAGAACAGCCCCAACCCGATCAAGTCCTACATGACCGCCGTGCTCAACGGTAAGTCCCCGGCGGACGCCGCCAAGCAGGTCGAGGGCGAGATCAACAAGCGCCTGGCCCAGCAGAACTAGACCCGCGCCGGGGGCGCCACGAGGGGGCGCCCCCGGCTCACCTGTGCCGTGCGCACGGCCCGGACGGTCGTGCGCACGGCCGAGGAAGTCGTTCGTACGGCCACGGAAGAGATGGCAACTCATGTCAGTGCAGACCGAAGGCACGGACACGGCCGGGGAGCCCGCTGTCCGCAAGGCCCGGGTGCCGGCCCCGCCGCCGGGTGACGCCCGCGCCGCCGCCGGGACCCCGTCCCGCCGCGCCGCCGCCGCCCCCTACCTGCTCCTGCTCCCCGCGCTGCTGGCCACCCTGGTGCTGCTCGGCTGGCCCCTGGTCAAGAACGGCATGCTGTCGTTCCAGAACCTCAACCCGCGGCAGCTCATCCAGCACCTCACCGAGTGGAACGGCGTCGACAACTACCGGGAGGTGCTGTCCGGCGGGGAGTTCTGGCACGTCGTCGAGCGTTCCGTCGTCTTCACCGCCGTCAACGTCGTCCTGATCATGGTGATCGGCACCCTGATCGGGCTGCTGCTCGCCCGGCTCGGCAAGAAGATGCGGCTGCTGCTCATGGTGGGCCTCGTGCTGGCCTGGGCCATGCCGATCATCGCGGCCACCACCGTCTACCAGTGGCTGTTCGCCCAGCGTTTCGGCGTCGTCAACTGGGTGCTGGACAAGCTCGGCTGGCACTCCATGGCCGACCACAACTGGCTGGAGACCCAGTTCTCCACGTTCGCCGTGGTCACCCTGCTCATCGTCTGGCAGTCGATCCCGTTCGTGGCGATCAACCTCTACGCCGCCACCACCACGATCCCCAAGGAACTGTACGAGGCCGCCTCCCTGGACGGCGCCGGCGCCTGGCAGAACTTCACCTCCGTGACCCTGCCCTTCCTGCGGCCGTTCCTGTACGCCACGACGTTCCTCGAAGTCATCTGGGTCTTCAAGTCGTTCGCGCAGATCTTCGCCATGAACGAGGGCGGTCCCGACCACCTCACCGAGACCCTGCCGATCTACGCCTACGTCCAGGGCGTCGGCAACCAGCACTTCGGGCTCGGCGCGGCGATCTCCTTCCTGACCATCGTGGTGCTGCTCGCCATCACCTCGTACTACCTGCGCATGGTGCTCAAGCAAGAGGAGGACGAGCTGTGAAGCGCTCGCTCATCGGCCGCATCTGGCCCAACGCGACCGCCGTCATCCTCTTCGCCGGCTTCGTGTTCCCCGTCTACTGGATGTTCGCGACGGCCTTCAAGCCGACCGGCGACATCATCGCCGACGACCCGGTGTGGTTCCCGACGCACGCCACCCTCGACCACTTCAAGAAGGCCGTCGACGCCGACCACTTCTGGACCCTGGTCCTCAACTCCGTCACCGTCACGGTCCTGTCGGTGGTCTTCTCGCTCGTCATCGCCCTGTTCGCGGCCTTCGCCCTCACCCGGATGCGGTTCCGGGGCCGGCGCGGTCTCATCGTGACGTTCATGCTGGCGCAGATGGCCCCCTGGGAGGTCATGATCATCGCCATCTACATGCTCGTCCGCGACAACGACATGCTCGACAGCCTGGTCCCGCTCACCGTCTTCTACACCATGATGGTGCTGCCCCTGACCATCCTGACGCTCCGTGGCTACGTCGCCGCCGTGCCCAAGGAGCTGGAGGAGTCGGCGATGGTCGACGGCTGCACCCGCTTCCAGGCCTTCGTCAAGGTGATCTTCCCGCTGCTCGCGCCCGGCCTGATGGCGACCTCGCTGTTCGGGTTCGTCACCGCGTGGAACGAGTTCCCGCTCGTCCTGATCCTCAACAAGGACATCGAGAAGCAGACCCTCCCGCTGTGGCTGTCCCAGTTCCAGACCGCCTTCGGTGACGACTGGGGAGCCACGATGGCCGCCTCGTCCCTGTTCGCGCTGCCCATCCTGATCCTCTTCATCTTCCTGCAACGCAAGGCAGTCAGCGGTCTCACCGACGGCGCCGTGAAGGGATGACGCCCCCGATGACCACCATCCCCACCACCGCGTTCGACAGCGGCTCCGCCCCGGGCGACACCCTCGGCCGGGACGCGCTCGCGGTGCTCCAGCCGGGCTTCGACGGCACCACCGCGCCCGACTGGGTGCGCCGCCGCCTCGGCGAGGGGCTCGCCTCCGTCGCCCTGTTCGGCCGCAACGTCGTCAGCGAGGAACAGGTCACCGCCCTCACCGCCCAGTTGCGCGCCGAACGTGACGACCTGCTGGTCGCCATCGACGAGGAGAGCGGCGACGTCACCCGCCTCGACGTACGCACCGGCTCGTCCTTCCCCGGCAACCACGCCCTCGGCGCCGTCGACGACCCCCGGCTCACCCGGGCCGTCTCCCGGGAACTGGGCCGGCGCCTGGCCGCCTGCGGCGTCAACTTCGACTGGGCGCCCTCCGCCGACGTCAACGCCAACCCCGACAACCCCGTCATCGGCGTCCGCTCCTTCGGCGCGAGCCCCGATCTGGTGGCCCGGCACACCGCCGCCTGGGTCGAGGGACTCCAGTCCACCGGCGTCGCCGCCTGCACCAAGCACTTCCCCGGCCACGGCGACACCAACGTCGACTCCCACCACGCCGTACCCCGCATCGACGTCGACGCCGACACCCTCTACGCACGCGAACTGCCGCCCTTCCGCGCCGCGATCGCCGCCGGCACCCGGGCCGTCATGAGCGCCCACATCCTCGTCCCGGCCCTCGATCCGGACCGCCCCGGCACCCTGTCCCGGCGCATCCTCACCGAGCTGCTGCGCGGCGAACTCGGCTACCAGGGCCTCATCGTCACCGACGGCATGGAGATGCGCGCGATCTCCGGCACCTACGGCCTGGAGCACGGCGTGGTCCTCGCGATCGCGGCCGGCGCCGACGCCATCTGCGTGGGCGGCGGACTGTGCGACGAGGGCACCGTGCTGAACCTCCGGGACGCGCTCGTGGCCGCCGTACGCTCCGGTGAACTGCCCGAGGAGCGGCTGGCCGACGCGGCCACCCGGGTGCGCGCACTGGCCGCCTGGACCGCCGGGGCACGCGGTGACGCGGACAGGACCCCGGCCGACCCGGAGATCGGCCTGGTCGCGGCCCGCCGCGCGCTGACCGTGACCCGCGCCGGCGCCGCCGCACCCGTCACCGCACCCGTGTTCGCCGCCCGGTTCAACCCCGCCCCGAACATCGCGGTCGGTGACCAGACCCCCTGGGGCGTCGCCGCCGAACTCCAGCGGCTGCTGCCCGGCAGCACCGCCGGCTCCTTCACCGGCGACGGCGCCGGTGACGCCGTCCTCGCCGCGGCCGGCGGACGCCGGATCGTCGCCGTCGTCCGCGACGCGCACCGGCACGACTGGATGCGCTCCGCGCTCGACACCCTGCTCGCCGCCCGCCCCGACACCGTCGTGGTCGAGATGGGCCTGCCGCAGGACCCGCCCCGCGGCGCCCTGCACATCGCCACCTACGGCGCCGCCCGCGTCTGCGGCGTGGCGGCGGCCGAGGCCGTCGTCGCCGGCTGACCCACGGCCGTACCGGGCCGCCCGCCCCCGCGGCGGGCGGCCCACTCCTTCCCCCTCCCCGCGGAACCCGGCGGCCCTCCCGCGCTCCGGCGCTTGCCACCGGCACATGTCTCACGCCCGACCCGAAGGTGTTCCCGTTCCACCCCGGAGTGATCGCATGCAGACACCCGCCCCCTACCTGCACCGAGCGGCGACCGGCCGCCCCTATTTCAGCGCCGACGGCGAGACCTACCTCGCCCCGACCCCCCTGCGTGACCTGGAGAAGACCCAGCCCCTGCGCGTCCTGTCCGAGGAGGACCTCGCGTTCTGGCAGACGTACGGCTACGTCGTCGTCCGCGAGGCCATCACCCCCGGCGACGCCAAGGAACTGCTCGACTTCGCCTGGGAGTTCCAGGGCCTCGACCCGGACCGCCCCGACACCTGGTACACCGAGCCGGAGTTCCGCTCCGAACTGGACCGGCACCTCTACATCTACGGCTTCGTCGAGGCGTACCACCACCAGCTCCTGTGGAACAGCCGCCAGAACACCCGCGTCCACGGCGCCTTCGCCGACGTCTGGGACAGCGAGGAACTGTGGGTCACCCTGGACCGGCTCAACCTCAACCCGCCCAACCGGCACACCCGTTCACGCTCCCTGATCGAGCCCACCGACGAGGGCTTCGACATCGAGCTGCACTGGGACGTCGACACCACCCTCGCCGTGCTGCCGCAGCGGGTCCAGGGCATCATCGCGCTCACCGACACCCGGCCCGAACTCGGCGGCTTCCAGTGCGCGCCCGAACTCTTCCGCCGCTTCGAGGAGTGGCGCGTCGCCCAGCCCCCCGGCCGCGACCCGGTCCGGCCCAGGATCGACCGCGCCGAGTTCCCCGTCGTCCGCCCCGACCTCCAGGCCGGCGACCTGCTGATCTTCAACGGGCTCCTCGCCCACGGCGTCGCGCCCAACCTCTCTGACAACGCTGTCCGGGCCGTCCAGTACCTGTCGATGATGCCCGCGCTGGAGGAGCACACCGCCCTGCGTGACTCCCGCGTGGAGTCCTGGCGCACCCTCGCCACCCCCGACTGGAACGCCACCCTGCTCGGCGACGCCCGCACCCCCGAAGCCCTGCGTTACGGCACCGCCGAACTCAACGGCCTCGGACGCAGACTGCTCGGCCTCGACTCCTGGGCCTCGACGGAAGGAGTCCGGTGAACCGCGTCTGCCTCGCCCTGCCCACCAACCGGGCCTGCTCGCCCACCATCACCTCCGTGCACGCCGAAGCGACCTACGCCGCCCGTCACTTCGGCGCCGACGTCCAACTGCTGATCCTGGACTCCGCCGACGAGCGGACCCGGGCCGGGCACGCCCGCACGGTCGCCGCCCTGCCCCGGGAGCCGGGCGTGACCGTCCACCACCTCGACGAACACCAGCAACGCGACCGGCTGCGCCGGACGATCGCGCGCGCCGGCCTGCCCGGCCCGGACCGCCTGCTGCGCCTGATGCTCCCGTCCGCCGTCTCCTACGGCGCCTGCACCAATCGCGCCTTCCTCCTGGCCGCCGCCCTCGGCTGCCACTCGGTGCACCGCAGGGACTCCGACAGCACCTACCAACTCGACGCCGGTGAACCGGTGTTCCCCGTCCACCACGAGCTGCCCTGGCTGGGCCGGCCCGCCGCCGACGCCTCGGCCGCCGTCAGCCGCACCGACCTCGACCCGGCCCTGGCACACCGCCCGGTCTCGCTGGCCGGGGCCTCCTTCATCGGCGAACTCTCCGTGGACATCGCGGAGATACGGCAACTGGACGAGACCGTCTACCACGACGTGGTCGGTCTGTGGGCGCCCGGTGACTGGCCCGAGGACCGCACCCGCGCGCTGGTCGAGGAGTCCTTCACCGGCGCGGGCACGGCACCCTTCACCGGGGACCACTCCACCCTCACGCTGGTCGACCCCATGCGCGTCGACATGTGCAACGTCGCCTTCGACCGGGCGGTCTACGAACGGGTGCCGCTCCCGCCCGCCACCGACACCATCGGCAGCGACTACTTCCTCCTCCATCTCGTCCACGACGCGGGACTGCCCGGCATCCTGCACAACCGGCACATCGAGAACTTCCACACCCCCGAACGCCGCACCGACACCGGCTTCCCGGCCTATCAGCGGCGGTTCGTGAAGTTCCTGCTGTCGATGCTCTACTTCCACCACGTCTACGACCGGATGGCCGCCGAGGGCGACCGGCTCCTGGGCCCCGACCTGCGCGTCCGCCCCGAGGCCGTCGCCGGCCTGCTGCGCGCGAGCACCGGAGCCGACCGCGCCGAGAACGTCTGGCGGCTCGACCGCGTCGACACGGCGTACCGCAAACTCGGCGGCCGGTACGCGGCCTTCGCCGACCGGCTCGCGGTGGAACGCGGCCGGTTACTGGACACGGCCGAGTCGGACATCGAGGCCTTCGCCGACCTGACCGATGCCTGGCCCGCACTCGTCGAGGCGGCCCGCACATGAACAGTCCACGACCGGCCCGGGGACGACCGGAGCCCGGGCACGACAGTCCCAGCGACCCTCTCCGCACCGCGCTGGCCGCCGCCGGGACCGACCGCATCGTCTACGACCTCACCGGCATAGCGCGCCAGTACGACGCGCTGCTGGCCGAGTTGCCCGGAACCCGCGTCCGCTTCGCCCTCAAGGCCTGCCCCGTGGACGACGTCCTGAGCTGCCTGGCCGCCCGTGGAGCCGGGTTCGACGCGGCGAGCCCCGCCGAGATCACGCAGGCGCTGCGCGCCGGTGCGGAACCCGGCCGCGTCCACTACGGCAACACCGTCAAGTCCGACCACGACATCGCCGAAGCCCACCGCCTGGGCATCCGCACCTTCGCCACGGACAGCGTCGAGGACGTCACCGCGATCGCCCGGCACGCCCCGGGCGCCCGCGTGTTCTGCCGCCTCGCCACCAGCGGGCACGGCGCCCTGTGGAGGCTGAACCGCAAGTTCGGCTGCACCCCCGACGACGCCGTCCGCGTCCTGGAGACGGCCCGCGCGGCCGGCCTCGTCCCGGCCGGCCTCTCCGTACACGTCGGCTCCCAGCAGATGACCGGGGAGGCCTGGCAGGAGGCGTTCGACACGCTCGCCGACACCCTGACGGCACTGGCCGGGCGGGGGATCGTACCCGACCACGTGAACCTCGGCGGCGGTCTGCCCGCGCTCGGCTACCGGGACCGCCACGGCAACCCCCTCGACCCGCCCCTGGACAAGATCTTCACCGTCATCCGCGAAGGCACCGACCGCCTGCGCGCCCTCACCCCCACGCCCCTCGCCCTCGTCATGGAACCGGGCCGCCACCTCGTCGCCGACCACGGGGCCGTCCGCGCCCACGTCGTGCGGCTGACCCGGCGCCGGCAGCCGGACGGCGAGGACGCGCACTGGCTCTACCTGAGCTGCGGCAAGTTCAACGGCCTGTACGAGATGGACCAGGTGACGCACCGGCTGGTCTTCCCCACCCACTCCCGGACGGACGGCCACGTCCGGGCGGTCGTCGCCGGCCCCACCTGCGACAGCGACGACGCCTACGGCGGCGGCCGGCACCCCGTGTCCGTCCCCCGCTCCCTCACCTCCGGCGACCCCGTCTGGATCCTCTCCGCCGGCGCCTACGCCACCAGCTACACGACCCGGGGGTTCAACGGCATCAGTCCGCTGCCCTGCGTCTGCGTACCCGGCACCGCCCCCGACGCCTCCGACGAACGGCACTGAAAGGACACCCCATGCGCATACGGGGGATCACCGAGGCCGACTGGCCGCGGCTGGCCGCCCTGGAGAGCGAGGCGTACGCGGACCTCTCCCTCGCGGAGGGCGAGGAACTGCTGCGCTCACGGGCCCGCGTCTCGGCCGGCACCTGCTTCGTCCTCGACCTCGACGGCCGGCCCGAGGCCTACGTCCTCGCCCTGCCCTACCCGCCGTTCCGCTGCCCCGATCCCGCCCGCCCCGAGCGGACCGTCCACCACACCACCAACCTCCACCTGCACGACCTCGTCGTCAGCGCCCCGCTGCGGCGCCGCGGACTCGGCACCCGGCTCGCACACCATCTGGCCGACGTGGCCCGCACCCGCGGCTTCACGACCATGTCGCTGGTCGCCGTCGCCGGCAAGGAGGCGTTCTGGCAGGCCAACGGCTACCACCCCCACCACGCGGCACCCGTCCCGCCGGGCTACGGCGGCGACGCGGTCTACATGTCGGCCCCGCTGGCCGCCGCACCCCGCCCGCACCAGGCCCGGGAGGCCGTGTGATGCCCGAACCCTCCTTCACGCGCGCCAAATGGTCGATCGCGGCGCTGTTCTGCTTCCTCGGCTTCCAGTACGGCACCTGGGTCGCCCGCCTGCCCGCGCTCAAGACCCGCCTCGACCTGGGCGCCGGCGAGGTCGGCCTGCTGCTGATGGCCTGCGGCGCCGGCGCGGCGGCCTCCTTCCCGCTGGTCACCGTCCTCATGCGACGGCTCGGCTCCCGACGCCTGTCCCTCGCCTCCGCCGCCTGCCTGGTCGCCGTACTGGCCGCCCTGTCCGTCGTACCCGACTACCCGCTCGCGCTGCTCGCCGTCGCCGCCGACGGCGTCGCGGTCGGCTGCCTCAACGTCGCCATGAACGCGCAGGGCGCCGCACTGGAGAGCACCCACGGGCGTACGGCCATGTCCCAGCTGCACGCCACCTTCAGCGGCGGCCTGCTCGCCGCCGCCCTGCTCGCCTCCGGCGTCACCACCCTGACCACCTCCGTCACCGCCCACTTCACGCTGGCCGGGGTCCTGCTGCTGCTCCTGCTCGGCGCCGCCCGACCGGGCCTGCTGACACACCGTGAGACGTCCCCCGCGGCCGAGGACGAGCCGAAGCGGCACGCCCGCCGCCGCCTCCCCTCCGGCACGACCCTCCTCATGGGCTGCGCCATGGCGTTCGGCACGATCACCGAGGGCGCCATGAACGACTGGTCGACGCTCTACATGAAGGACGTCGTCCACGCGTCCGCGACCGTCGCCCCGCTCGGCATCGCCGTCGTCTCCGTGATGATGCTGCTCGCCCGCCTCCGCGCGGACCGCTGGCGCAGCCGCTGGGGCGACGGGCCCGTGGTCCGCGCCGGCAGCGCGGTGGCCGCCGCCGGACTGGCTCTCGCCCTGCTCACCGGGGGAGTGGTCCCCACGCTCCTCGGCTTCGCCTGCGTCGGCCTCGGCGCCGCCGCGATCACCCCGTGCGTGTACGTGGCGGCGGCCGGACACGGCTCCGGCGCCCTCGCGCTGGTCGCCGCGATGGGCACCACGGGCCTGCTGGGCGGCCCCGCCCTGATCGGCTTCGTCGCCGGCGCGGCGAACCTGACGGCGGGCATGGCCACCGTCGCCGCATCGGCGCTGATCGTCACGCTGACCGCCCTCCGCATCCCGTGGCGGACCCACACCTCCGACTCCGGCCCCGACCCCGATTCCGGCCCCGACCCCGACCGTCTGCCGGGCGAGGCGGCGACACCGGCTGGGTGACGGGCGCGCTGCGGTACCGGCCGGGCCGGGCGGGGACCGGTGGCGTGCGTCGGGGGCGGCCGGGTGCGGGGGGAGGCCCCGGCGGCCGGTCTCCGGGGGGCCTGTGCGGCCGGCCGGGCGACCGGCGACGCACCGACACCGCCGCTCCGCGCCGGGCCGCGCGCCGGGGGGACCCCCCAGCGGCCGGATGGCGGGGGACCCCCCGTGGCCGGGCCTCGCCTGCCGGACGACGCCCCGGCGGTGCCGTCCGGCGGGCACCGGTGGGGAGCGGGCCGGGTACCGGCGGGGAGTAGGTCGGGTACCGCCGGGGAGTGGGGCCGGGTACTGGCGGGGAGTGGGCCGGTCACCGCCGGGGAGTGGGCCGGGACCGGCGGGGAGTGGCCGGGTACCGCCGGGGAGCGGGCCGGGTGCCAGCGGGGAGTGGGCCCGTCACCGCCGGGAAGCGGGCGCCACAGGAGATCCGTCGCCGCGGGGTCCGGGACGGCGTGCCGACCGCCGTCCGGGGCGGTAGCGTCCCCCTAGGGGCTGACGTCACCGGCGCGGTGTCCCGCGCGGCCCGGCCCGAGCCCCTCCGTGGTGGCTTCCCGGAGTCGCCGGCCAGGCTGGAGGCGCCTCGTGACGAGTGCGGGTGGTGGGGCTGCGGACGCGGAGGCACGGGATGCCGCGTTCGCGGAGACGGTGCGCCGCGCGGGCGCGTCCATCGGCGCTCTCTACCTCCTCACCCCGGACGGGCAGCAGCTCTTCCTGGACGTGCTCTACGGAGCGCCCGCCGACTTCGCCCTCCCGTGGACCAGGATCCCGGTCGGCGCACCGGCGCCGGTGGCCGACGCCCTGCGCGGCGACCGCGTGGTGTGGGTGGCCAGCCAGGAGGAGATGGTCCGCAGCTACCCGCGTACCGCGATGGCGCTGCCGTACCCGATCGCGCTGGCCGCCGCGCCGGTCACCGGCGTCCGCCGCTGGGGGACCCTCCTGCTGATGTGGCCGGCCACCCGCCCGCCCCACATGACCCAGCGGGAACGAGGGCACATCGCGGCCAGCTGCGGACGGCTGGCCCGGCTGATCGAGGAGGGCGTCGACCACGGGACGTTCCCGGTCCCCGGCGACCGGCCGCGCGTACTCGCCCCCGACCGGGTGCGCCGGTCCGCGGGCCCGGAGATGGCCGCCGCGGACTTCGTGGAGCGGCTGCCCGGCGGCAGCTGCGCCCTGGACCTGGAGGGCAACTTCACCTACCTGAGCACGGGAGCCTGCGAACTGCTGGGCCGCGATGCCGGTGAGCTGCTGGGGACGCTGCCCTGGCAGTCCCTGCGCTGGCTGGACGAACCCGCCTACGAGGACCGCTACCGCGCCGCGGTCATCAGCCGGGAGCCCGTCGCCTTCACCGCGTGCCGCCCGCCCGACCAGTGGCTGGACTTCCACCTCTACCCGGACGCCAGCGGCATCAGCGTCCGTATCGTGCCCAGCGGCGGTCAGGGGCCGCCGTCCCCGGCGTCCCCGCAGTCCTCACGCACCGCCCCGGCAGCACGCGCCGGCCGCCTCTACCAGCTCATGCACCTGGCCGCCGCGCTGACCGAGGTCGTCGGCGTCCAGGACGTCATCGACCTGGTCGCCGACCAGGTCATGCCCGCCTTCGGCGCCCAGTCGCTGGTCCTGTCCGCCGCCGACGCCGGGCGACTTCGGATCACCGGCTACCGCGGCTACGACCCCGACGTCATCGAGCGTCTCGACGGCCTGCCCCTGGACACCGTGTTCACCCCGGCCGGACGGGTCCTGCGCAGCGGCATCCCCGCGTTCTTCGCCGATCCGGAGGACATGCGGCGCAGCTACCCGGAAGCCTCCGGGATCAGCGGCAAGCAGGCCTGGGCGTTCCTGCCGCTCATCGTCTCCGGCCGGCCCGTCGGCTGCTGCATCCTCTCCTACGACGAACCCCGGGCGTTCCCGGCCGAGGACCGGGCCGTCCTGACCTCGCTGGCCGGCCTCATCGCCCAGGCCCTGGACCGTGCCCGCCTCTACGACGCCAAACGCGACCTCGCCCACGGCCTCCAGCAGGCACTGCTCCCGCGGACCCTGCCCGCGGTCACCGGCCTGCGGGTCGCCGCCCGCTATCTGCCCGCCACCCGGGGCATGGACATCGGCGGCGACTTCTACGACCTCATCCCGCTCGGCGAGAGTGCCGTCGCGGCCGTCATCGGCGACGTCCAGGGCCATGACGCGGCAGCCGCCGCGCTCATGGGGCAGGTCCGTACCGCCGTCCACGCCCACGCCACCTTCGGCACCACTGCGGACCAGGTCCTCGCCGGCACCAACCGGCTCGTCACCGATCTCGGCCCGGACCTGTTCACCAGCTGCCTCTACGCCCATTTCGACCTCGCCGGCCGCCGCGTGACCCTGGCCAACGCAGGCCATCCACCGCCGGTCGTCCGACTGCCCGGCCGCGGTGCCCGGCCCCTCGACGTGCCGCCCGGCCCGCTCCTGGGCATCGACCCGGACGCCGCCTTCCCCGTCACCGAGATACCGCTCACTCCCGGACTCATGCTCCTGCTCTACACCGACGGCCTCATCGAGCGGCCGGGAGCCGACCTGGAGGACTCCATCACCGCCCTCGCGCACCACCTCGCCCAGGCCGGCACCCGGGACCTGGAGGCCCTCATCGACACCCTCGTCGGCAAGGCGGGCACCAGCTGGCAGCGCACCGACGACATCGCCCTCCTCGTCCTGCACGAGACGGCACCGCACCCGTGACGTGCCTGCGGGGAGGTCACCCGGGGGTGGTCCGGAACCGGCGCGCCGGTACTCGGTCGGTGTTGTGTCGAGTCTGCAGGGAGATACATCACCGGTTGCCGGGCGGATACGGGGTTCGTGATCGTCGTCAGGCCGAGGCGGACCGATCGGGCAGACTCACGAAGACCTTCAAGCCGCCCCTGCGGCGAGGCCGGGCCTGCGCCGTCCCGCGGTGCGCGGCCGCGGCTGCCGTCACCACCGAAGCTGCACCGCCTGCTCCTCGATGAACTCGGCTCATGAGGCGAGCTGGACTGGTCGCGCTGCGCGATCGACTCCGTGAACATGCCGGCCCTGAAAAAAGGGTGAGCTGACAGGCCCGAATCCTGTCGATCGCGGCAAGTACGGCTCGAAGATCCACTTGATCACCGAGCACACCGGACTGCCCCTGTCTGTCGGGATCTCCGGCGCGAACCTGCACGACAGCCAGGCATTCCAACCGCTCGTGCGGGGCATCCCGCCCAGCCGCTCCCGTCGCGGACCGCGCAGGCGGCGACCGGCCAAGCTACACGGCGACGAGGGCTACGACTACGACCACCTGCGCCGATGGTTACGCACACGCGGCATCCGACACTGCCTAGCACGCAAAGGCATCGAGTCCTCCGCGCGACGTGGACGCCACCGCTGAACCATTGCACAGACCAGGGCCTGGCTCGCTGGATGCTGCCGACTGCACCGCCGCTACGCACGCAAAGACGAACACCTCCTCGCCTTCACCAGCATCGCCTGCGCCTTGATCTGCTACCGCAGCCTCGCGAAGTGGGATGACTTCTGAGTCGTGGTGGCCTGACGTTTGCGACACGGACGCCGCAGAGGTGTTCGTTGTGATGCGCTGAGCTGGGTTGCCATGATGGGCTCATGTCTGAATACGGGGACAGGACGGGCGACACGCCTCGGGAAGGTCTTCGCAAGTCACGTCTTGCTGACTACGCGGAGACGCACGGGATTGAGGGTGTGGAGCGAGAATTCGCCCGGGTCTCCGGGCGGCCCGAAATTGACCCCGACACCCCTGTCCTCGCCTATGTCGCGGTGAGTCCGAATAGTGATCCTGAGGCATACGCCAACAGGTTGCGCAAAGTTTCCGCAGGGGTGTTCGCCCTTGCTGCGCACGCGGACTTCGACGAGGACGAGGTGAGCGTGGACAGTCTTCCTGGCTGGTTCGTCCAAATTTGTGAGGGCGGTGCTGCCGCTGACCCGTTGGCCGTCGAAGGGCGGGCGCGTTACACCGAGCGGACCGGTGAAGGGCCCTGGGAGGTTCAGGACTGGCTTTCCCGCTTCGATCCCGAACTGGAGGCCAGGGGCTGGGCATTCTGGGATCTCACGCGCTCGGCCGACGGCAGCGGACGGCTGAACCTGTGGCTGGACACGTGGGGGGAGCCGTTCTTCTCCTGGGAGGAACTGCGCTGGCTCTTGTACACATGTGGCGCGGACTCCGTCGCCGACCCGGTGGTGACCAAGTCCGATTCCTGGGCACAGGAACAGTCCGCATGAGCGACACGACGCCCTCGCACCAGGTCCGCGCGGTGTCCCAGGGAAGTCCCAGAGGCGCCGCCCGCCCCCTTCAGACCCGCGTTTGCCCAGGTCGGCAGGGGAGTGGCGACGCTTCTTCTGAGGATCCTCAGATGTCCCGGAACTCATGGACAAAGCTTCTGACCTGCGCAAACAATCCTTCTCGAAGATCGTCTTGCACGGTTGTTGCACAAGCCGAACGGTGCAGGAGTCACGCGGCCCGGGTGTAAGCGCTCCGGACCGCGATGCGGACCTTGGAACCGGCTCCCACGACCCGGTGCACGTACTTACGCAGGGTGAACGCGGGATCGGCGTGTCCGAGTCGGTCCGCGAGCGTGTACACGTCTACACCGCCGCTGATCATCATCGACGCGTACAGGTGTCGGAGCGCGTGCATCATCACGTCGCGGGACTTCTTCCAGCGTCGTCCCTTCGCGTCGGATTCAAGGGGCTTGATGAGGCCGGCCGACGCCAAGGCGGGTTTCCAGCGGTAGGAGTTGAACCAATTCGACTGAATGGCGGTCTTCTCCCGGGTGTAGAAGATCAGCCGCACCGTGACCGGGTCGCCGCCTTTGCTGCCCCACGGTCGGGTCACCTCGACCGGCGGGTACCTCTGCATGTGCTCGCGCAGGGGGATGGCCACGTCGTCGGTCAGTTCAACCCACCGGTCCTTCGGGTCCTCGTCGTCTCCGCCCTTGGGGAGGGCGTATACGAGGAACGAGCCGTCGTGGACTAGCTGCCGTTGCACGTGGACCATGGCGCCGTCCGGATGCGCCCAGTCGATATCTTCTGGTGACAGGCCGAATATCTCTCCTTGCCGAAGACCCAGGCCGCGACCACAGTCGACGAGCCCTTTGTAGCGGTCGGGAAGTTCGGCACGGATCTTCTCGGTGTCCTCCCATGTCAGGGTCAGCTCTGCCCGGCCGCCACCTCCTCGCTTCGGCTTGGCGTCCTGCACCGATTTGGCGAGGCACGGATTTTTGTGTATCAGGCTGTCGTCCACGGCCAGGTCAAAGACAGCCCGAAGGTTGTCGAAGACCAGGCGCAGTGTGGAACTTTCGAGCAGCCTGCGACGGTCGTGCAGCCAGTCCAGCAAAGATGAGGCGTTCACGTCCTTTACGCGCATCTTCCCCACTGCGGTAGGAACGACGTGCAAGAGAATCCGCTCCTTGTGGCGTCGGTAAGTTCGTGGATTCTTGTGTTCGTGCCCCTTGAGCCACGTAAGGGCGAGCTCACCGACCCTGACCTCTCCGGCGCGAGGGTTGATATATGAACCGTCGTCCACTCCGGACCGCATCTTGGTCTCATGCCTGCGGGCTTCGACCTCGGTGCGGAACAGCTCCGTCTGCTGGACATCTTCCCGGTTACGCCATCGGGCCTGCCACCGCTTCCCCGTCCCGTGATCCCGCGTCGGGACTTTGCCGTGTTGCTTGCAGGTCGACTCCCCGTCTTTCGGGCGCGACTTGTGCCAGCGATCGTACGGCATCGACTCAACTCCTAGTTTCCAAAGGCCCTTTGAGTCTATTTGTGGACTCTTTTCAATCAGGGTCATCGTCGACGGCGAGATTGTCTGCCCGTTCATCGTGCCCTGAGTGAATTGGATGTTGATCCAGGCGAGCTGAAGATGTCAAATGCATTCTTGGGGTCTTCGCGACAAAGGGCGCAGAGTGGTAGAGAAGATTTCACCTAGGCGAATGCTCGCTGAGGGTTCGACGAGGGTTCGACGAGGGCTCGACGAACCCTCAGCGAAGATTCGCCTGTGTCCTTCGAGAGTTCGCAAGAGTCGTGGATATTTCGCCGAAAGGCCCTCTGTTTGGTCCGGCCGGAATTCAATGAAAACGTTCACCCACCACCACAGCGGAGTACCGCTCACGTGGTTCTCTTCTACCCGCTTCGAATCGTTTTGGAGTGCCCATGCGTCGAACCCCTGCCCGTGCGGAAGAAGCCGCCAGTGGCGCGGGGGACCGTTGTCCCTTGATGAGCGCGGAGGAGCTGGCCGACTTCCTGGGCGTACCTCTGAATACGGTCTACATATGGAATCACCGACACCAGGGGCCGCGAGTCCACAAGGTCGGCCGCTATTTGCGCTACCGCTGGCCGGAGGTAGAGGCATGGCTGGAATCTCAAGCGGTGAATCGCGCGACCTGATCGGCCAAGATTGGCTAGTGCCCTTGTCCTTGGTCGGGCGGCAGAACCCGGCGTACAGCCCGCCTCGCCCGACGCCAACAGCGGCTTTGCCTGGAGAGGGCCTCCGACGTAGGTCTGAGGCCCCTTCTAGTGACGTGCCATCCTGAAACGGCGCGGCCCCCTACGCCCGGTCGCGCCTGAGAGCCGTCTCGCCGAGCCCGAGGGCCATGCTGCCCATGAGCTGACGAGCGAAGTCTTCCAGGATCAAGGGGTTGGTAGCGAGAAACTCCATGACCCGCTCGGTTCGCTGCTCAGGCGAAAGCTCTTTCAGTTCCTGCTGCCATGCCAGGGTGGCAACACCGCCGTCCTCGACCTCGGCATTCACGATGAGGCTCCAGAGCGCCTGCTGGGCGTCCTCACGAGCGAGCCAAGTCATGAACATCTGCTGGAACTGCTCGCTCGTAACAGTGACCTTCGGGTCGCTGGGCGCGGTGGCCAGATCTTGGGAAGGCGCGTCAGCCTCTACCCCCGGGACGGCAACAGGAGGTGTCGTCGTGGCCCCGGCCCGCAAGGCCTTCTTCTGGGCTCTGCGGGCCTGCTGCTTCAGCACTAAGGCTTCGCCCTTGGCAACGAGGACCGGCACGGCCTGGGTATGCCACCAGTGGGCAACGCGAGGTTTTGCGATCTCTACGAGATCACCGATGATCTGGCCCGCGATGTCAGCCACGACCTGTTGGCCGGGGGTGAGCTGAGGACGCTGATCCGCCACGTACTCGGTGACGTAGACGATCTCGGGCTTGTCTGTTGAACCTGACTCCTTTTCGGCCTTCAGGCGGATCTCGACGTGCTCCGGCCCCTTGTCACTCGTCTTGGGAGTGAACCCACGCTTCCAGCCTTCGCTCTTTCGCGAGTCGGCGAGGTGCCCGTCCTTGGGGATACGAACAACTGCGTCGACCTCGTCGTACTCCTGGTCCTCGGCCATGCGTCCTCGTCAGTGCTCGGGTCCTCCTCGGCGCTCAGTCGACGAGGAAGTCGCGGTAGTAGAACCTCACTCCTGACCGTAGCTGCAGCGTCCGACGATTTGGCAGGTTCGGCGAGCATCGCATCAGCCGCCACAGAGCCGCAGGTCCAAGGTTGTCACCAGTCCCCTTGCCGGATCCGCTCGTCGGACACGATCCCGTAGACGTACCGCCCAGAACGTTCGGGGCATCGTGGAATCTCCGACGGCCCCGCGATCGGCCATGCCTCCAGCGCTGACCTGATCTCGTGCCACTGCACGTTGCGCCGGCTCTCGACGATGACCAGGGTGTAGTGGTTGGTCCGGTAGGTGAAGGGCTTGCCGGTCTTCGTGTAGAAGACCTCGCCCTGGTGCTCCTCGATCCGAGGCCTCGCCGTCTCCATGTTGGGACCGACCGGCACCGGCTCGGGCGGAGGTGGCGGTGGCACTGGATGTCCTGCCCACCGGAGCCGTTCCTCCGGCGTTGGCTCCCGGCTACTTCGATGCCAGGAGGCGCTCCCCGGCACGGTGGTCGAGGTGACTGCCAGCTCTGTTCCGTCCGGCAGCACCCCACGGCCAGGCTCTCGGTAGGGCTCCGCAATCATGATGTCACGCCGCTCATAGCCGAGCCTGCTGGCAACTGACTCCAGGGTCCCCATCTGAGTGTTCCCGACGTACGACAACTGGTCCTCGCTCGCATCGTCCGAGAACTCCACGACGCCGACCAGGTAGACCCCATTCTCGTTCGGGTCGCCGAAGAGCTGCCGCAAGCGGTCGGGTCCAAAGTCGCCCACCATCTATCCGTCCACCCCTGCATCGCCGCTGTCAGATTCTCCGTCGATTAATGCGATCACAGTCTCGCTTGCGGCTGAGTCGCGTGCTGCGCCATCCGGGACCCGATCACAGCCACCCTGCTGAGCACCTCGGTGGCTTCCTTGAGTGTGGTTGAGGGCGGCAGCACGAAGCGCGCGCCGAACTCGACTTCACCGCTGAGCTTGGCCTGCTTCTCGCCGTAGCCAGCGCCGAGGAACGCTGGAGCGCCGAGCGCCTTGAGTCTAGCCACGCCATCCTTCTCCCACTGCAAGGTCTTGCGCGGCGGATGGGGTCTCCACGGAATCCAGTCCTCTTGGGCGAGGTACTCGTGCCAGAGCAGCGCCAGGTGATCCCAGTCGAAGGCCTTGGAGGAGGTGACTCGCTGCTGCACGAGGAAGAAGCGGAAGTCGACCCCGCGAAGCCCGCTGCTGTCGACGAGCTTGCCAACCTCCTGAGTCGGCAAGCTCTCGGTGGCGTCCCAACGGACGGTGTAGCCGCTGCCCGGAATCGGGGCGTCCACGATCGCGACGTACAGGCCACCGGAGCCGATCTCCCGGATGGCCTTCGATGAGCCGCCGGGCAAGGCGACGTTGTCGTACATATAGGCAGCACGAAGCCGGAGGGCGAGGTATAGGTCGATATCGTCAATCTGATTCCAGATTGTGTGGCCATCCACCTCCGGCACCTGGGACTCGATGTGGCTCGTCCAGGCTGTGGCGGTCGTCGCGGCCCACGGTACCGGGGACGAGGCGAAGGGAGCGATGAGCTCCTCCCAGGTGAGGTTCTGCCAGTCCTGGGCATGAGTGGTGTCGAGACGGATGCGCTGAAGCGAGACCGCCACGAACCGGCAGTCGTGTCGGTCCTCCTCGGCGACGTATCTGTAGTACCGCTCCAACTGTTCAATTCCGAGGCCAGCAAGCAGCTTCACTTCGACGACAGCGACAACCTGACCGTTCGCCTCCACCACCAGGTCGGGGCGATCCGATGCCTTCCGGCCCCGCGACTTCGAGACCTCCCGACGGATCTGGAGCGGGCCAACAGCGTCGATGTCGAGGACGGAGCGGGTGATCGCCTGGTCGGCATTCATGAGGGTGGCGAGCAGATCGCTCCACGCGTTCTCGCTGTTGATCGAGAGCAGGAAGCGAAGGTCCGGAAGACTGCTCACTCGCTGCCCTCTCCCAGCTCCGCGTCGATGTTGAGCACGCGGATCCCGGACTGCGACTGCGCGAGAAGCACCGCAGCGTTCTCGGCAAGGCGACGGGCGGACTTGAGCCGCAGGTCCAGTTCGACATCGTCACCCCAGCGGACTGACGTTGCGATGGCGAATGCGATCGAACCACCGGACTCCAAGTGGCCGACGATCTCCTTGTGGATGCGGCGGCTGGTGCGCTGACTAGAGCGATCCGATTTGGCGTTGCGGTAGTTGCTGGCTCGCCTGGCCAGCTCCACGGACTCCCCGATGTAGAGCACGCGGATGCCGTCGTCGTCCACACCGAAATCGTATCGGTAGAGCCCTGGCGCTCGCGGGAGTCCGGGAAACCTCGGCAGGCCGGCTTCGTCCAGCGTGATCGGGCCCGCGCTCAGCCACGAGAACGCAACGCGGACGTCGAGCGCCTCCAGTTCCTTGAGCTCGGACTCGTCGAAAGGTCCACGATGAGTCGCGCCGGTCAACCGCGGGATTGAGCCGCTCTCGGTGGCCAAGGATCCGGCACCGATCAAGAACCCGAGGTTCTGCAGCCACCGCCGAGAGGCTTGCGATTGAAACCGACTGCGCTTGGCACCTGTCGCAAGGGAGATGACCTGCTTGACCGGCCAATGCACACCATCTACTTCGACCCAGTACTCGCGGATCTCCTCGGGCACGTGACCAGCGAGACGCCTACGAACAAGCGTGGGCGTCAGCTCGAAGGATTCGCCATCGAGGGTGAACTGCATGGAACGGAGGTTAGCCTCAATCGTTCATGAGTTCTCATCAGTTCGCTGACGGGGACGCTGTGCGTGTGGGGTGCGGCTCTTCCGGGGGTGAGGTCGCTCCTCCCGGACGACCAGCCTCATCCCCCTGGGCCAGGTGCCCAGGTCGGGCATAGCGGTGATTTCCGCGGCCCAGGCGCCGGGTCGCTCGGTGCCGCCGGCGTATTAGGGCCGGCGTCCACGCCTTCTTAGGAATCTTCAGTACGGCTTGGTGGATGCCGTCGGTGATGGTCATTCCGACGGAATAGGACAGCCACTGCCCATCAGGCGTGGACGCTGCCGCCGGAGTCGGTGCGGACCAGTGTCTGCCGCCCCAGCCGCAGAGTCTGGAGAGTTGTGCCAGGGCGAGTCGGGCGGTTTCGATGTGGTCCGCGGCGGTGTTGGAGCCTGCGTTGCCGGGCCGCAGCAGGGCGGCCACCGGCTCCCCGGACCCGGCCTGGCCGTGGTCGGCGAACGCGACGAGGGGGCGGTGGCCGAAGGTCTTCTTCCGGGGCGCGGTGGTGTCCTGTTTCTCGGAGTGCGCGAGGGGTAGCACTCCGCCCATGTCCACGATCACTTGGCCGTCGGTGGCCGGAATGCTCGCACCGGCCAGCTCCCAGACCCGCCCCGTGCTCGGGAACGTGCGTCCCGCATCGCCGCGTGGGCTTTCGGGCCGGATGCGGCGAGTCTGTCGATGACACGGAAGGCTGTGGGCTCGGAGGCCACCGGGCCGAACATCCGGCTCGGCCCGCAGCATGCCGATGTCGGCCAGACAGCCCCGGCCGAGTGCGACGGCCAAGGCCACATCCAGCAGGATCTTCCCCGGATCGTGCACGGCCCGCGGCTTGCGCCACGGCGTGAGTGCCGCCGATATCGCTTTGTTCGCAACGGACTTGCGGACTATCTCGGCCAGCAGTACCGACCAGCCTGTGAGTGGAGCGTTTCGCCAATGTTGAGGGCGAACTCGGTGATGGCCAACAAAGTAGAGAAGCCGTAATCTTGCTGTTCAGAAGCACGTCTTGCCCACGTGACCACCCGTCGGACAGGTCGCTTCATGAAAGCGCGAGGTTAGCGGTCAAATTGCGGGGTGGCGCAGAACTGACCCAGAACGGAGACGCCGTGACGGACCTCCCCGAAGAGGGCCAGCCCATCGAGGCCGTATCGACGGTGTACAGCGGTAACACCTTCCGTTCTCGGCTCGAAGCCGACTGGGCCCGCACCCTCGACACCCAAAGCATCCTCTGGCAGTACGAGCCCGAGCGAATAACCCTGCCATCAGGGGAGCATTACCTGCCGGACTTCTGGCTGCCCGAGATCGGGACATGGCTTGAGGTCAAGGGACCAGCCACCCCCCGAAAGGAGAAGGCCGTCGAGCTGGGCAAGGCGCGCGCCTGCCGCTGCGACGGCCTCTGCGCCTGCGCGTGGCCCGGTGGCGAAATGGTCCTCCTTGGCTGGGTCGCGGAACGCACCCACGGCGGCATCACGGTCGCTCGCAGCCGGTCAGGCTACGCCAGTTGGGCCGCCGCTCACGGGCCCAGCGCGTACTTCGCGTTGTGCCCCTGGTGCGGGCTCAGGCAGTGGATCACCCTGCGCCGGCCGTGGAAGTGCCGCGCCTGTCGCCGCGGTCTGGAAAGCGAGGAGCTGTACCAGCCCCACGACCGTGTACTGCCTTTCGGGAGCGGCTCGGGGTGGTCTCCTGCGGACACGGTGTCCATCCGCAGGGAGATCGCCGAACAGATAGCTGAGGCAGAGGCCGCTGACTCGGAGGACTCTTCCTGGGAGGCCCCGTACGAAGAGTGAGCGCGCGGGCGCGTACTGCTCGCCCACTCGCGGGTGAAGGTCCACCCTCGGTCGGCGCCGACTGGGCACCGTGCGGCTGCCGCAAGGCGGCGGCACTTCGACGGCTCTCCATAGGCGGTCGGCCGGGGCCGCTCTGGAACGGATCCGCGCGCCCGGCGCTTTCATCACATGGCGGCCCAAACACTGCGGGCCGCCTCCGCCGAAGGAGGCTCCTCATCCGCGTCTACCGCCGCCACCCCTACGCCGTCCTGGTCGACGCCGTCACCCTTCTCAACAAGGAGCTCAGCCCCACCGCCCGCCTTACATACGCTGTCCTCGCCGCAGTCCAACAGGTCGACGAGGGCAGCGACACCTTCGACCTGGACCACGTTGCACATGTTGTGGGCCTGACCGACTCGGACGCTTTACTACCAGTCCTTGCTGAACTCACCGCGGTCGGTGCGATCGATAAGCGTGAGCACCACGGCCTGGGTCTCCTCCTCTCCGTGAACCTCGAGGCGATACCTCCAGCCAACCAGCAACCGTGCGTGCCTTGCGACGACTGCGGCCATTGCTCGTGCGGTGGCCTGAGAGGGGTTTGTCAGGCCTGCTCAGAGGTCCGGGCGTCACGTGTGCCCGAGGCGGAGAGCACCAACGAGATGGACTCCCGGTGGGTCTATGCCGTGTCCACCGAATCCGACCCGAAGTCCATAAAGATCGGTGTAGCCGCGAACATCCAGAAGCGCCTGAAGCAGCTCCAGATCGGGTCAGCGTCTCCTATAGTGTTGCGCTGGCAGTCGCCGGGCGGATTTCCATTGGAGAGCCACCTCCACGAGAAGTTCACCCGGCTGCGGATCGCAGGGGAGTGGTTCAACTTCCAGCGCACCGCAGATCCAGTGAAGGCCATCAACAAGGCGGCGCAGACCTTCCTCCAGCAGGACGCCGCCACCTACTAAGGGTGCGCTTGCGGTGTCGTGGCCGGTCAGGCGGTCTGATGTCCAGACCGGTCTTGGCGAGGCTGCGCCCCGGCAACGCCCACCGGGTGGTCAAGGCCGACCTGCTGCGCCTTCACAGTGACGTCAAAGAAGCGCTCCTTTCGCAGGATCACAGGTGCTTCAGAAGCAATCAGTGCGTTTGCGTAGTCTCCCGCCGGCTACCACCCGCTGGCCTGCGTCGAACACATAGATAGGGTCGCGGTACCCGAGCTGGAGAGGTAGCCGCATGGACCCCGAGATCGTGATCGCGCAGACGACGAGTGACGACGAGGAGCAGGCGAAGACCCTCGCCAGAGGCGCTGTTGAGAGCAAACTGGCGGCGGGCGTCCACATCGATGCGCCCATCACCGCCTTCTACTGGTGGCAGGGGAAGGTCGAGGCGGCTCAGGAGTGGCGGATCTCCTACATGACGTCGTCGGATCGCCTCCCCGCGCTAGAGGCATGGCTGCACGAGAGGCACCCGTACGACGTCCCCCAGTGGGTCACCTTGCCTGTGACCGGAGGGTCGGAGGCGTACCTGTCCTGGGTCGTCGACGAGACGCGCCCGGGGTAGAGGTCTTCACTACAGCGCCTTGCTCTCGCCGAGCCTGTGCGCTTCGACGCGTCACAGCGTTGCGAACGTCAGCAGGTGGCTGGCCAGGTCATGCTCAGTGTCGGGGAGCCCGGCAGCGATGGCCTGAGCCCGCTGCCGGCCCATGGTGTTGGGCTTCGACTCCGCCGCTGCGGCGAACTGGTGCGCCACGTAGGCCCCGCGATCTATGTCGCCGCCGCGCAGAAGGGCGGACGCCAGGTCGCCCAGGACGACCACACCGGACTCGGGTAGTTCACCGCCGAGGCGCTCGACTGCGGAGTCGGCCGTGGCGGTCAGCTCCTGACGCTTGAGTTCGCCGTAGACCGAGAGGGTTAACGAGTCCATGCGGTATGGCGTCACGAAGCGGACCCACGCCTGCTCGCTCATATGGTCGGCGAAGTCATAAGCGAACTTGGCCTGGTCGAGAGCACGAAGGGCGCCAGCGTCATCGCCTGACTGGGCGGCTTCCTCCGCGTACCGACCCAGAGCCCACGCTGCGGCGGTTGCGTTGCCACGTCCGCGTACGTCCTGAGCTGCCTGCGAAAGCATCTCCAGCGCCTTCGCTGGGCTGGGGGCACCGTAGCTCGCGTAGCCCAGAGCGAGAGCGCGCAGCGGAGGGTGTCCAGCCTTTTTCGCGCACTCCGAGGTCACTCCGTAATAGGAAGTGGCCTTGTCCTGCTGGCCGAGGTCCCAGGCGACCCACCCAGCAAGAGCGGCAGTCTCCCCGGCCGCGATGGTCAGGGCTCGCTCGTGGGCTCCGGCGCGGGGAAGGGCTGCGGTGATCGCGTCCAAGTGCGCCTCGACGCGGGACTGCAGGCTGAGCGCACTCTCGTTCAGCTCGTCCACGTGCAACGTGGCGGCATGATCAATAAGCACCGCCGCGGACTCAGGGTCGATCTTGGAACCCTTGCTGAGTGCGTAGGCCAGTCGGCCCCAGGGCTCGGCAGCCGCAGCCGCACCGACGACTGCGCCTCCCAGCAGCGTTCGGCGTTTCACGTCGTCCAGGTCCTCCGCCTCGGCCTTGTTCTTCTCTCGCCGCCTGGCGCGGGCGGCTTTCGCCTCGCGCAGCAGCGGCTCCAGCGGGACGCCACAGGCCAAAGCGATGTTCCCCAGGGTGTGGTCCGTTGGAACGTTCGCACCGTTCTCGTACCGGTTCACCTCCCGGCGGGTCACCGTTGCCCGACCGGAGGCGGCGTTGATCGCACCGGCCTGCTCGTCCTGCGACCGATTCGCGTTACGCCGCAGGTGACGGAGCAACTCGGCAAATGGATCCACCGCCATGAGCCTGACCCCTATCCGTGGGAGAAAGCCAATACTCCCCCCAACTTCCCCCTGGTTTTCCCCCCTTGACAAAGTTTTCCCCCTCCGGTTTCCCCTGTCCCGGATCGCGCAGCCACGGTGCGATGTGCTCATGACCACGCACCGGACAGCAACGTCGCCCCGACCTCGGGGCGACGACGGTGGCGCCCACGCCGTCGGCGCCTCGACCGCTCGGTGTCCGCTGGCCTCTCACGTCTTCGAGATGGCCATGGAGCCGGTAGATGTGCACGTCGCTCAAGCGCGACGAACGACGGCCACCGTGCTGAAGCACTGGTCGTTGCCGGAGACGCCGGTAGAGGACGCCCGGCTGGTCGTCTCGGAGTTGGTGTCCAACGCGATCATCCACGGTTCCGGGGACGTCCGACTGCGACTGCGACACGACGAGCACGAGCTTCGAATCCGAGTCACCGACGACAGCACGGCACCGGCGAGGCGACGACGTGCAAGTGCCGCCGGCCTCGGCGGTCGAGGGCTGCACCTCGTCGCCTACTTGTCGCTTCGGTGGGGCGTCGCGGACGGCGGCCGGACGACGTACGCGGTCATTCCCACTCTCACGGAGGCACCCCCATGTCGCCGCACAACGCAGTCAAGCACGGAGCCGACGTGTTGAGCCTCGTCGCCTTTGATCGGGGGCGAGAGAAGCACCCGGGCGGTGGGGCACCGACCGCTGGCCGTGACCACCCGAGCTGGCCTCGCACCTCTGCCCAGGTGAAGCGTCAGTCCCGAGCTGGCCAACTCCGATGTTTGCGCCAGCACTTCTACCGTCAGGCCGTCGGCTCGCAGGCCGATCAGCCGCTGCGCGTGCTGGCGTACAGCCTGGTACCGAGTCCGAGGGCCCGACCTGACGAGGACTGGGGGACGCTACAGGCTGAGGCCGACCAGCTCGGTTACGCGATCGCCGCCCGGCTCCACGATGTGGCGGTCCCGGTGACCACTACGTACTTCCCGGCATCCAGTGCGAGCCAGGGCGTCTACACGCCGCCTTGGGATCGACCTGGTTGGCGGGAAGCCGAGCGGCAGCTCCGAGAGGGCTTGGCCGACGGCGTGCTCGTCCTCGACCGGCACAACATCAGCTCCGATGACGACGAGTACCACGCCGTGATCAAACACCTGGGCGAGCACTGCCGGGCGTTTCTCCACCTCGTGATCTCCGAGGAGCCCGTCGCGCCGACTTGAAGGCGTCCGCTGCGCTGGATGGACAGGAAGGGCTGGGGCTGGCGGCAGATCAGCGCCCAGATCGCCCTGATCGTCACCGTGAGCGTCGTGCTCGTCTTCACCTTCAAATACACCTGACCGAGGGCTGACCATGACTTTCGAGGGACACATCGATCGTGCGCCGCGCCTCCTGCCGCACCGCGAGCAGGGCGAAGCGCTCCTCGCCATCAGGGAGGCCGCCCCATCGGCACCCAGCGAAGAGGGGATCGACCTCTTCGCCGTGCCCGCTGGTGAGGTTCAGGGGCGTGGCTTCGACCTCTCGCGCTTTCACCGGCTCGCGCGCCTGCCGACCGTGCCGGACGGATCGACCTCGCCTTCGGCTGACGGCCCGCCGGACGCGGCCTGACTCTCCTCAAGCGAGCACGACGGCGACCACCACTGCCCCGGATGCCGCCGCCGGTTGCCACACCGCCCCATCCATCCCCGAGTAAAGGTCGCAGATGAACCGTCCCGTTCTCGCTCTGGCCACCACCATCGCCCTCGCGTCCGCGGTGCACATCGCCCAGCGTCGCCAGCAGCACCGCCAGTCCCTGGAGTTGGCAGTGCATCAGGCCCACGGCCGCATGCTCGAAGTCGCCACCACACACCCGGACTTGGACCCGATCTGGGTGCGCAACCACCCCGATCACGTCAAGGACGACGAATCGGGTCCGCTCCTGATGTGCCAGTGGTGGCTTGAGTTCTGGCGCACCGGCCTCAATCTCAGGGTGTTCACCCCCGCCATCCTGCGGCAGAGCGCGCGGAACTTCATGCAGGACCCGACCGCCCTCAAGGCGTGGGCCCTGACCCGCCACGGGCGAGCTTTGCAGTCCCGGGGGCGATGGGACCGCATGCACGTGGCGTTGCGCGACGCGGCGTTCGAGGAGGCCGGCGGTCCGGCCCTGTACCCCGAGTTGGAACTTGCCCCGGCCTCGGCCCTCTGAGGCACGACGACACCCTGACGAGAGGACGATCATGACCGTTCCCGCTTGCGGATCGCCACCCGCTCCGGCCGCGCCGAGCGACCACGGGTCGCGCGCTCTTCTCCTCGACCTCGACGGGGTCCTCCTCGACACGCGTCCCGTGATGCGGAGGGCCTGGCAGAGGGTCCAGGAGGTCCATGGCGTCGCGTTCCCGTTCCGTGACTACGAGCGCCACCTGGGTCGCGAGTTCGGGGACATCATGGAGCGCCTGGGCGTGACCGATGCCGAGGCGGTCCGTAGGACGTACGAGGCGGAATCCGTGTCCACCGCGCACCTCGCGGAGGAGTTCGCCGGCATCGTCGAGACGCTCCACGCCTTCGTGGCCGCCGACTGGCGGCTGGGCGTCGTGACGTCCAAGCACGTCGACCGGGCGGCCCCGCTCCTCGCGCGCCTCGGGTGTCCCTTCGCGACCATCCGCACGCCCGCCGGCGCGGGCCGGACGAAGCCGGCCCCGGACCCGCTCCTCCTGGCGCTGGTCGACCTGGGAGTCGACCCCGCCTCCGCCGTCTACGTGGGTGACATGGCGGTCGACCAGGAGTCGGCCGCACGCGCTGGCGTCCCTTATGTGCACGCTGGGTGGGGCTACGGGCAGCCGACGGCTCCCGCCCCGAAGACGGTCTCGTCCCCCAGGGAACTGCTGAGCCTCCTCCCCGCCAAGCAGCTCGTCGAGGGGAGCACGGTGTGAGCCCCCGCACCACTGGTGGCCTCGGCCTGGTCCGCTCCTCCAACGTCGGGAAGCCGACGTGGACTCTCGTCGGAACCGGCGCCCTGGCGCACGCGCGAACCGACCACATCCACACGACGGACCTTGATGCGACGGCCGTCGACAAGCAGTTACTGCGCTCCGGCGTCGAAGACGTCATGGAGGCCGTCGACCGCTACAGCGCTAAGTGGGCCGCCACCCCGGGCGGAGCCGACTGGCTCCACGTTCAGCACGTCCCCGTGCGACGCTTCGTCGCCGAGATCGTGCGCAAGCTCCTGGCCCTGAACTCCTGGGCACCGTTCGCCTCCGCCCCTGGGCCCCTGATCCTGGCCCCCTACGAAGGTCTCGTGGGACTGCGTTCGAGCAGCTCGCGGGAGTACCTGGGCTACACCGTGACATGGTCAGGCGTCGCGTACGTTCTCGGTGCTGCGGCACCGCATAACCCGACCCGCTCCGCCCAGCTCCGGAACCGCGCCCGGACGAGTACGGCGAACACGGAGCCGAGTCCGTTCCTCTCGGATCTCGGACGGCAGGACGTTCTGGCGCTGTCGTGGACCTCCCGCCATGCTGCCACGCTGACCCCCGTTCTCGCCGAGCTGGCGCGAGGCGGGCAGAGGAGCCTCCTGCTCGATCTCGCCACTGATGCCGCCGAGCGATGCAGCGCGGGACCGGCAATGGGTTTCGAGCTGCGCGCGGCTCCGAGCGACCTCTTCACCGTCTCCGGCACCGCCGAGGGCCTCCACCGCCCCGACGACGAGCACGTCGTCCAAGTTGAAGGCCACGGCATCCAACTTGGCCGGCTCGTAAGGCTCTTGTCTGTTCTCTTGGAGACCAGCGGGGGCTGCACTCAACCGTCGTGGCGGACGGTGGTGCGGGCGGAGAGCTGGCTCGACGACACCCTGTCGACCACCCGGCCGCACACCGTCCTGCTGAGCAACGACACCAGCCCACTGGGCGTGCTGGCCGCGCACGCCGCCGAGCGGCACGGAGCGAACTCGGTGCACGTCCAGCACGGGGCGTGGACGCCGGAATCGGTCGCCTGGCCGGCCCTGCACAGCCGCGACATCATCGTCATGGGCGAGCGGGACCTTGCCCTGGGCCGAGGGTGGGCGCGCCACCCCGAGGCCGAGGTGCACGTCCTCGGGCAGCCCCGCTTCGACGTCCTCACCAGCCTGAGCCGCCAGACACAACGGCGGTACCTGGAGAACCTGCTCGCTCCGGGGGGCCGACGCGCGCCGACCCGGATCGCGGTGTGGGCCTGCCAGCCCTTCAACCCCGATCACCTCAAGTCCCACGCGGACCTCCTCCTGGACGGGCTCGCCGAGGCGGGCGGCGACTGGGGGCTCGTCATCGCTCCACACCCGGCGCAGGGAGCCGACGCCTTCACCGCTCTGGTGAAGCGGGACGCCGGGCCGCCCATCGCGGTGGTCGATCCCCGAGTCGGAGCCCGAGGCTGCCTCGCCGGCGCGGACGTCCTGGCGAGCGCGTACTCGACGTGCGGGATCGAAGCCGCGCTGCTCGGCATCCCGGTCCTCGAAATCGGCCCGACGGGCGAACGCACCCTGGGCCTGACCAGTCACGGACTGGCGACCCGGTGCGAAGCCGCCGGTGAGGTCGCCGAAGCACTCTCCGGCTTGCGCGCGGGCCCTGCGCCGATCCCGCGGGCGGCCCTGGACGCGGTCTGCCGGTGGCGCGGCGACAGCGCCACTCGGATCGCCCGGCTCATCACCGACCGCGCCACCTCCGGCCCGAGGGCCGACGACTCCACCCACCACCACCCGGGCGCCGCTGCGTCGCCCAAGGACGAAGGAGCATCCGTCCGATGACATCCCTAACGGCCGACAGCATCGCCGAGCTGTTCTCCGGCGCCGTCACGCTGGCCAAGTCCGGCGAGAAGATCAGCCCCCGGGGCATGGCCACCCACGAAGTCCGCGATGTGCACCTGCTGCTCACCCAGCCGCGTGCCCGCCTGCTCTACGCCCCGCCTGCCCGCATCGTGAATCCGGCCTTCGCCGTGGCCGAGACGGTCTGGCACCTGTCCGGCTCCGACGCCCCGTGGATCTTCGACTACAACAACCGGCTGCGGCAGTTCGCCGACGAAGGCGTCCTCCTGGGGGCGTACGGCCCCAGGATGCGGAACTGGGCCGGCAAGGTCGACCAGCTCGCCCGCGTCGTCGAGATCCTCCAAGCCGACCCCGACTCCCGGCGTGCCCTGATCCAGCTCTACGACCCGGCCCAGGACGCCGCAGGGCACAAGGACGTGCCGTGCACCCTCGGGTTCCGGTTCCACCTGCGCGCCGGCCGCCTGCACATGGCGACCATGATGCGCGGCCAGGACGTATGGATCGGCATGCCGTACGACGTGTTCTTCTACACCGTGCTGCACGAGCTGGTCGCCGGATGGCTCGACGCCGAACTCGGCGAGTTTCACCTGCACATCGGCTCGCTGCACATCTACGACGAGCACATCGAGCAGGCCGACACGCTCACCTCGCTCCCGGCGAGCGGGATCATGCCCGACCTGCGAACACCCTGGAACGGCTTCGACGGCCTGCTCGACCAGGTCGAGGCCCGTGACGTGACCGGCCACCCCGGCTGGGACGCGATGGCCGAGACGCTGCGCAGCTACCGGTTGTGGAAGGACGGCAAGCGCGAGCAGGCGTGGCGGGCGGCCGACACGATCGACGGGCCCCTCGGCCAGGCCCTCACCGCCTGGTACGGAGAGCTGGAGCGGCGCTCGACCAATCGCGTCGCGACAGCAGGGGCAAGGTGACCGCCGCCATGAAGCGCACCCCCTCCGTCGTCCTCGGCCTGTGCTCGTACACCCACGACTCCTCGGCCGCCCTTCTCGTCGACGGTGAACTCGTCGGCTTCGTCGAGGAGGAACGCCTCTCCGAGCAGAAGCACACCAAGCTCTACCCGGCCCGCGCCGTGGGCTGGGTCCTCGACCAGGCCAAGCTGAGTGCCAGCGACGTGGACGCCGTCGCTTACAACTTCCAGCCCGCCCGCTACCTCGCCGAGTCGCCCGCCGCCCTGCGCATGGCGCTCTCGTCGGCCACGCGCGACCGCAGCCTGGCGCGCGCCCACGGGTTCGCCAAGGTCGCCCTGCGCACCCGGCGGCGGCTGCGCGTCCTCGGCAGCCAGTTCCCCTCGGCCCGCGTCACACCGGTCCTGCACCACCGCGCCCACCAGCTCACGGCCTACGCCGCCTCCGGCTGGGACGAAGCGGCCATACTCGTCGTCGACAGCCTCGGCGAGCGGCAGACCACCACGATCGCCCACGGCCGAGGCGTTCAGCACCCCCGCGTCCAGACCCTGGAAACGATCAACGACCCGGCCTCCCTCGGCTACGTGTACGGCGCCGTCACCGAGCACCTGGGCTGGCGGCGGGGCGACGAGGAAGGCACCGTCATGGCGCTGGCCGCCCTCGGCGACCCAGCCCGCTTCCGGCACCTGTTCACCACGGCCGTCCGCACGACGGCCACGGGCTTCCGCATCCACCCCGGCTACTTCCCGGCGCGCACCCTCACCTCGGGATACCCGAGGACGTCCCGGCGGTTCGTCGCCGAGACCTTCCCCGAGCGGCACCCGAGCGAACCGCTCACCGACGTCCACCAAGACCTCGCTGCTGCCCTCCAGGAGCGGACCGAGCAGGTGATGGTTCACCTGGCCCGCCGCGCCAGAGTGCTCACCGGCTCCCGGCGCCTGTGCGTGGGCGGCGGCGTCGCCACGAACTGCGTGAGCATCGGGAAGATCATCGAAGCTGGCATCTTCGACGAGGTGTTCGTCCCGCCGGCACCGGGCGACGCCGGAACCGCGATCGGGGCCGCGCTCGCCGTCCACGTCGACGCGCGCACGCCTCGCCCGGTCGCCGGCATCGCCCGCCACTGTTACCTGGGCCCCTCCTACGAGGACCAGCCCCTCGACCTGACCCCCTGGCCCGGCCTCCACCAGAAGACCCTCGGCATCGAGACCGCCGAGTTCCTCGCCGACCAGCTCGCCCACGGCGTGATCGCCGGACTCTTCCAGGGAGGGGTCGAAGCCGGGCCGCGTGCCCTGGGCAACCGCTCGATTCTCGCCTCCCCGCTGGAGCCCGGCGTCGTCGAGCGGCTCAACGCCACCGTGAAGTTCCGCGAGCCGTTCCGGCCCTTCGCCCCCATGGTCCCCGCCGAGCGGGCCGTCGAGTTCTTCACCCTCGGCCAGCCGGCCCCATATATGTCCATGGCCTCCGGGGTGACAGACCTGACGCGCGAGCGGGTGCCGGCCATCGTGCACGCCAACGGCACCTCCCGCCTGCAGACCGTCACCCGGTCGCAGAACCCGTTCATGCACGCGGTGCTGACCGCCTTCGGCCGCCGAACCGGCATCCCCGTGCTGATCAACACCTCCCTCAACGTCAAGGGGAAACCGATCTGCGGGACGCCCGAGATGGCCCTGGACTGCCTGGCCAACTCTGGCCTCGACGCCCTGCTCCTCGAAGGGCGGTGGATCACCAAATGAAGATCGGGTACAGCTTCTGGGGCTTCCTCGGCAACGGCGTCACCGACACCCCTGACGGAGGCCGCAGCCACCGCCGCCCCTTCATCGACGCCCTCCTTGCCCGCGGTCACGAAATCGTCTTCCTCCAGCCCGACCGCGACCGCCTCGAAGCCGACGACGACCTCGGCGGTGTGTACACGTTCGACGACGGCCTGCCCAGCATCGACGTCCTGTTCCTCGAGTGGCGCTGGGCCATCCCCGACCGCAACACCACCGTGTGCGGCAGTGAGGGGCACACCTGCGACCTACACCGGCAGGCCCAGCTCATCAACCACTACACGGCCCGGTCTCGGACGCCCACCGTCATCTGGGACAAGGACCGCACCCTGCGCGCCGAGAGCGTGTGGCGCCGTACGGCCCACACCCGCGTCTGCGAGGCCGCGCTCGCGCCACCCCCCGGAGCGCACTCGCTGCTCTTCCCCGTCGCCGAGGACCTCCTCGCCCAGGCCGATCCCCTCACCCTGGCGGCGCGACCTCGGGATCTCGCGCTCGGCTACGTGGGCAACCAGTACGACCGCGACGAGTCCTTTGACCGTTTCTTCGCCCCGGCCGCTGCCCGCGTTGAGCACCTGGTCGCCGGGAAGTGGACGAAGACCAGCCGCTGGCCGCACGTCCGATTCGCGGGCCGGATCCCATTCGAGGACGCTGCTGGCGTCTACGGCCGGTCCCTGGCCACGGTGCTCATGTTGCCCGAGCGGTACGCCGCCGTCGGGCAGATGACCCAGCGCATCTTCGAGGCCGTGCTCGCCGGCTGCCTGCCGCTGGCCCCGGCGGACATCCGCTTCGCCGACCGGTTCGTCCCGAAGGAGCTGGTCGTGCGCTCCGGCAGCGACGTGCTCGAACGCCTCTCCTACCTGCGCGAGATCGCCGGCACCGAGCAGCACGCCGCCCTGATCGCCGCGTGCGTGGACCGGCTGCGTCTATTCGGCCTGTGCAAGCAGGTCAACACCCTGGAGTCCGTCCTGCACAGCCTCGTCCAGGCCACCGCGACCGAGCGGGGGGTTGCCTGATGCAGACCGCTCGATCGACCACGGCGCGCGGATCCTCCGGGCGCGTCCCGGAGGATGGGCTCGCCGGACACCCGAACCTCTCTACGCTGGAGCACCATGAAGAAGGTCGCCATCGTCGGCTGCGGAGGCAGCGGCAAATCCCACGTGGCCCGCGAACTGGGCAGGATCCTCGACGCCCCGGTGACACACCTGGACGCCGCGTTCTACGACGACGAGTGGAACGCGTTGCCGATGGACAAGTTCACCGACGTCCAGCGCGAGCTGGTCGCGCAGCCGCGGTGGGTGATCGACGGCAACTACAACTCGACGCTGCAGGTACGGCTCGAAGCCTGCGACACGGTGGTCCTGATGGACGTGTCGACCGTGGCGGCGCTGTACGGGATCTTCTCCCGGCAGATCCGGCACGGGGCCGGGCACAAGGGCAACGGGGTGCACAACCGCATTCACTGGGGCGTGATCAAGTACGTCGCCACGTACCGGCGCAAGATGCGGCCCCGCGTGATGGCGAAGATCGAGGAGTTCGGCTCCGGCGCCGATGTGGTGCTGTTGGCCAACCGGCGCCAGACGCGCCGCTGGCTGCGGAAGGTCGCCGCCGAGCAGTCCTGACCGGCCCGCGCCCCCGGTCAGGGGGTGCGGCATGAACGAGCCCAACCCGTTCCTGGACCCCGCCCGGCAGTCGGAGCTGTACGGACACGCCTCGCGGCTGGCCGGGCGCACCAGCGCCCTGATGCGCGCCAAGACCGCCGGACACCCGGTGCCCGAGACGATCGTCAGCCTGGTACAGACCCACCACACCCGGCCCGACCGGCTCGGCGTGGTGCTCGACATCGGCTGCGGTCGCGGCACGAGCAGCCTCGTCATCGCCGAGCAGCTCCGGCCCCAGCGCGTCGTGGGCCTGGACGCCGCCCCCTCCCTGCTCGCCCAGGCCCGCGAGCGCGCCAAGGACCTGCCCGACAGCACGGTGGACTTCGTCGAAGGCGACTTCCACGGCCTCCCTCTGCCCGACGGGTCGAGCGACATCGTCGTCGCGGCGTTCTGCCTCTACCACTCGCCGCGCCCCCAGGACGTCGTCGGGCAGATCGCCAGGGTCCTCGCCCCCGGTGGTGTGGCCGTGCTCGTCACCAAGGGCCTCGACAGCTACCGGGCGATGGACCAGCTGGTCGCCTCCGCCGGCCTCGATCCGCGTGCCGCCCAGCACGAGAGCCTCTACACCGCAGCCCACAGCGGCACCCTCGCCGACGTGGCCGCCTCCTCGCTCGACGTGATCGCCGTCCTGGACGAGGAACACGTCTTCACCTTCGAAGGCCACGACCACACGGCGCAGTACCTGGCCACCAACCCCAAGTACGACCTGGCGCCCGGCCTGTACGGCAACCCCGGTGCCCTGGCGGCGACCCTGCACGAGTTCCTTCCCGACCAGCCGCTGACCACCCGGTCCCGGATCACCTTCGTCGTCGCCCAGCCGAAGGAGGGAGGAGAGCCGGCATGAGCCCCGCCTCGTTCACCAAGCAGTACGCGGAACCGGAGCGCGCGGCGGGGGCGGTGCGCCACTACCGGTGGCTCACCGCGCACGCCAAACCGCTGCGGCAGCCGGCCCTCCACACTGCCGGACCGCAGTCCCTGACGTTCGAACGGATCGAGGGCCGCCCCGTACGTCCCGAGGACCTCCCGCGCGTGGCGGAACTGCTCGGCCACGCCCACGGTGCCGCCTGGGCCAGCGACCTGCACTCCGCGTCGCTGGACACCCCGCACCACTTCGAGGACGGCACGCAGTTCGACGACTACCTCGGTCCCCGGAAGGTCGCTCTGCGGCGACGCCAGGAGCAGGGCTACCTGCCCAACAAGACGGCCCTACACGCGATGCTCGGCCTGCTGCAGGCGACCGCCGAGGGCCCGTGCGCCTTCTACAAGGACAGCAACCCGCGGAACTTCATCATTACCGCACATGACATCGTCGCCGTCGACACCGACGACCTGTCCCTCGCCCCGCTGGGCTACGACCTCGCCAAGCTCGTCGCGACGCTCCACCTGACCTACGGGCCGCTCACGGACCAAGCCGTCACTACCGCCCTGCTCGCGTACAACGCGGCAGCCCGACGCTACGACGCCCGGCTGGGCACGACGGACCGGGGCCAGCTCGACAGCTTCCTGGGCCTGCACGCCGTGCTCACCGCCCCGTACGTCGGCCGCAACGGCTACCACTACAGCCTGCCCCTCCGTTTCACGCACCGAGGAGCCTCATGATCACCACCGAACTCGTCTTCGTCCGGCACGGCCAGGCCCAGTGCAACGCCGACGGCCTGGTCGGGGGCCCGCGTACCTGCACCGGCCTGACCAACCTCGGGTACGCCCAAGCCGAACAGGCCGCACGCCGCCTGGCCACCGAGCACCTGAAGAAGCCCTTCGACGTCATCTACACCGGCCCGCGGATCCGACTCGTCCAGACCGGCGAGATCATCGCCCAGACGCTCCAGATCCCCGTGCACCACGACGACCGACTCGATGGACCGGTCCACGGCGACGCCGACGGCCGGCCCTGGGACGCGGTGAAGACGGCCGCCGACGGCGGCCCGCACGCCCACCCCGACACGCCCTGGGCCAACGGCTCCGACACCTGGAACGGGTTCCTGGAGCGCGCCAGCAGGAACCTGAGCCAGCTCATCAAGGAGAACCACGGCAAGCGCGTCGTCTTCGCCGCCCACGGGGAGACGGTGATCACCGCACACACCCTGCTGCTCGGCATCCCGATCGGCTCGCCCGCCGGATTCACCCACAACCACGCCTCCATCACCCGCTGGCAGCACCACTGCAACCGCCTGGGCCAGACCCGCTGGATGCTCGACCGGCACAACGACACCGAGCACCTCAGCCTCCTCACGCCGGAGCCGACCCCGTGATCGCGACCTCGCGCGACCCCCGGATACAACTGGCGCACCTCATCCTCGGCACAGTCGACATCGCAGCGGACCCCGCGCTCCCGCCCCGCGTCGTACGCCTGGTGGCCGGCGACGGGCGTCAGTTCATCGCGAAGCAGCACGCGGAGCGAGACCGGTACGCCGGAGAACTCCACGCCTACGGGGCGTGGGTCACTCATCTGACCGGTCATGCACCGGTGTTGGTCGGCCGGGATGACGCCACCCGCACCCTGCTGCTCACCGCACTCGCAGGCGACCGCGCGGACACCTTTGCTCCGGGCTCACCCGAGGAGGAGCTGGCCCACCACGAGGCCGGGCACGTGCTGGGCAAGCTGCACCGAGCCACGACCATGCCCCAGGGCGGTGCCGTCGGCGCCTCACTCGCCGAGCGGTTCCAGGAGTGGATCGACCGGGCCGTCCACGCCGACCTGCTCGACGCGGCCGAGGAGAACCTGCTGAAGCACCACGCGGTCATCCTGGGCGCCAGCCACATGGACAGCGCGATCTGCCACCTCGACTACCAGCCGCGCAACTGGCTGCTCGGCGACACCTTCGGCATCTACGACTTCGAGCACATGCGACGCGACGCCCGGGTCCGCGACTTCGCCCGGCTCGAATTCCGACGCTGGCAGGCCGCACCCCACCTTCGCACCGCCTTCTTCGACGGCTACGGACGCTCACCCAACGACACCGAACGCTGCCTCCTGGAGTCCTTCGGCGCCATCGAGGCGGCCACAGCCCTGGTCAAGGGCCACCAAGAGAACGACGCCGCCCTCAGCGCGCACGGCAGAACCGTCCTGTCCCGGCTCACCTGACCAGCCCCTTAGACGACACCCCTCTGGAGACCCCCGTGCCACAGCACGAGCAGCCCCCGACCAACGCTTCCCCTCGACGGGCCGTGGTGACCGGCTCCGCCGGATTCATCGGCTCCCACCTCGCCCTCGCCCTCGTCCAGGCTGGCACCACCGTGATCGGCGTGGACCGCCGAGACCTGTCCACCGACCCGACGGCCGCCGCCAACCTCGCCGCGCTGCGGGGCCGCCCGGGATACCACCACGTCACGGCCGACCTCCTCCACTGCGCGATCGACCCGCTCCTGATCGACGCCGACACCGTCTTCCACCTCGCCGGCATCCCCGGCGTACGGCCCTCCTGGGGACCGCAGTTCGGCGACTACCTTGCGTCCAACGTGCTGGCCACCCACCGCGTCCTCGAAGCCTCCACCCGGATCGGCGTCCCCCGACTGGTCGTAGCCTCCTCCTCCAGCGTCTACGGCCCGACCGACGGCGACGCGAGCCGCGAGACCGACCGCCCCAACCCCGCCTCCCCGTACGCCGTGACCAAGCTGGCCGAGGAGCAGCTCTGCCTCGCCTACGCCGAGCGCCCCGTCGGCCCCAGCGTCGTCGCCCTGCGGTACTTCACCGTCTACGGCCCCCGGCAGCGCACCGACATGTTCACCCACCGCGCCCTGTACGCCGCCCTGACCGGACAACCCCTGCGCCTTTACGGAGACGGTCACCAGCGCCGCGACTTCACCTACATCGACGACGTGGTCGCCGCCACGATCGCTGCCGGCACCGTCCCGAACGCGCACGGCACCATCAACGTCGGCGGTGGCTCGAACGCGTCCCTGCTGGACGTGATCAACATCGCCAACAGCCTCGCCGGCCGCGAGATCCAGCTCCACCAGGACCACGTGCGCAACGGGGACGTCCTCCTCACGCGTGCCGACCCCGGCCGTGCGGGAGAGGTCCTCGGCTGGCAGCCGCGCGTCGACCTCCACAGCGGACTGCGCGCCCACATGCAGGCTCTGGCCACCCCAGTACCGGACTACAGCCGTGCCGCCTAGGCGCACCAGTCGGATCACGAGAGGAGTGCTCATGGAGACCCCCGAGCGAGCGCGGCTGGACGCCTTCTTCCGAAGGATCACCGCGCAGTTCCCCGCTGGCCAGGCGATCACGACGTTGGTCATCACACACCTGCTCCAGGAACGACCTGCGTTCTTGCGCGCCATGACCGCGGTGTCCACGATCGGCGCTGTTCTCCCCAAGCCCCGGTCGATCCACCAGCCGACCCTCGACACCGTCCGCCGCACCCTGCCGGTCCACGACCTGAGCCGCGAGCGATTCACCGACGAGACCCAGGCCCTGCACTACCTGGAGGACACGGCCGGCGGCCAGGACGTTGTCCTGGTCGACATCGGCGGCTATTTCGCAGCGAGCCTCGACACCCTCGTGGACAAGTTCTCCGGCCGCATCCTCGGCGTCGTCGAAGACACCGAGAACGGACACCAGCGGTACGCGGCCCTCGGCTCGCTCCCGTGCCCGGTCGTGTCCGTGGCCCGCTCACCGCTCAAGGACTGCGAGGACCACCTCGTCGGCCGGTCCATCGTGTTCTCTACCGACGCCCTCGTCCGCGCCCGCGGGGACATCCTCACGAGCCGCAGCGCCTGCGTCATCGGCTTCGGCAAGATCGGTCGCTCGATTGCGCAGACCCTGCGTGCCCAGGACCTGCGCGTCACCGTGTACGACAACGACGCGGTCAAGCGGGTACAGGCGCACGCCCTCGGCTTCCACACCAGCGCGTCCACCACCGAGGCCGTTCACGACGCGGATCTCGTCCTGTGTGCCACCGGCAATCTCGCCCTCCGGCACGAGGATTTCGCCGCCCTGCGCAACGGCGCGTACCTCGGATCGGTGACTTCCTCCGAGGACGAACTGGAACTGGGCAGCCTCGACGACCTCTACGAACGTCAGCCCGTCGGACCCCAGTTGACCCGGTACGAGGTCACCGGCCACTACTTTTACGTTCTCGCCGACGGCGGTGCCGTCAACTTCGTGCACGGCGCCGCCGTCGGCACCTACATCCACCTCGTCCAGGCCGAGATACTCGCCGCCACCGCCGCACTCAGCCACGCCCGGCTCCAGCCCGGACTGCACGAGATGTCGGCGGCCGACCGCGACACCATCGCCAGGACCTGGCTCCGCCACTTCGAAAGGTGACCTCGTTGCCACCCTCCACCGGACACGTCCGCACCGTCACCGAGGCGTACCTCGCCCGCCACCCGGACGAGCGCGCCTCCCTGACGATGCTCTTCGACGTACTCGCGGGCACGGACGATCCCACCAGCCGCAAGACCTTCCCCGCCCACGTGACCTGCAGCGCCATCGTCATCAACGGTGAACGGCACGTGCTCCACATCCTGCACAAGGCGTCCGGGAAACTTCTGGCACCCGGCGGGCACAACGAACCGTCCGACCAGCGCCTGCGCGACGCCGCCCTGCGCGAACTGCACGAGGAGGCCGGCATCCCGCCGAGCGCCGTGGTCCCCCTCGTCGGCCACGAGGACATCCCCCTCGACATCGACGTGCACGCGATCGACGCGAACCCGTCGAAGAACGAGCCGGCCCACCATCACGTGGACTTCCGCTGGGCCTTCCAACTCGTGACCGATCAGGCGGTGACGCTGCAGGAGGAGGCGACGGCTACCAGTGGCGGCCGTTCGCGACCACTTCCTCACCCACCGTCCGCGCCAAGCTCGCCCAGCTCACCTGAAGCCTGCCCGAACCCGACCACCAGGAGGACGCCGTGGCCGCCACCACAGCCCGCCAGACCGACGCCCAACGGCGCCGGCACATCGCCGTCATACCGTGCCGCTGGGGTGCCTCCCGCTTCCCCGGCAAACCACTGGCCCTCCTCGGCGACAAGCCGCTGCTCTGGCACGTCCACCAGCGCTGCCTGGAAGCCAAACGCCTTGACGGGGCCATCGTCGCCACGGACGACGAGCGCATCGAAGCGGCGTGCCGCAAACTCGGCATCGACTGCATCCGCACCGGGGAGCACCTCACCGGCACCGACCGCGTCGCAGAGGTCGCCGAACGTCTCCCGGCCGACGGATACATCAACGTCCAGGGCGACGAGCCGTTCATCGCACCCGGTGCGATCGACGCCATCTCGGAAGCTCTGGAGCACCTGCCTCCGGGCACGCTGGCCGTGAACGCTTACACCGAACTGGTCGACATCGCCGCAGCCCTGGACAACAACGTCGTCAAGGTCGTCGTCGGCGCTCAGGGCGACGCCCTGATGTTCTCGCGCCACCCCATTCCCTATCCGAAGGGGGAGCGGCCGAAGTACACGCGCCAGCTGGGCCTCTACGGATTCGCTGGCCTCTCTCTCCAGCGCTTCCGGCAACTTCGGCAGGGGCCCTTGGAGCGCGCAGAAGGAGTGGAGATGCTGCGCTTCATCGAGCACGGCCACGCTGTACGGATGGTGCCTGTCAGGGACGACGGCGTCGCGGTGGACACTCCAGACGATCTCGCGCGAGCCAGCATCCTGCTCGCCCAGTACGCAGAAGCATGACTTGTACTTGCCACCTGCTACACCAGGACAGGAAGAGTTGTCAGTCCGCGAACGAGACGGGTGCGCCGCCAGTCCAGTTGGTCAGTTGGCGCGGCAAGCCGGATTCCGGGAAACCGAGTCAGTACCGCTCGGAGGGCGATCTCCACCTCAGCTTTGGCCAGGGGAGCACCGACACAGCGGTGGATGCCATGGCCGAAGCTGAGATGAGCGGCGGCGTCTCGGTCCAAGTCGAGCAGGTCCGGCGACGGGAACCGCTCTGGGTCGCGGTTGGCGGCTCCAAGAGCGACTAGTACCGGGACACCGGCAGGGATATCGGTACAGCCGAGCGTGACGGCCTCCGTGGTGAACCGAAAGGTTGCTGTACTGACGGGAGAATCGAACCGAAGCAGCTCGTCCAGCACGGCTGGGACATCGTCCGGATTCTGCCGAAGGCGATCCAGCTCGGCACGGTGCTGGAGCAGCGCCAGGGTGGCGTTTCCGAGGAAGTTGGTGGTGGTCTCGTGCCCGGCCACAAGCAACAGCACCGCCAGCGAGACCAGCTCCTCCTCGCTCAGATGGTCGTCTCCGTCGCGCTCCGAGATGAGCCGGTCGAGAAGAGAAGCGCCGGGGGCCAGGCGCTTGGCGGCGATGAGGGTCGTCATGTAGTCGGCCATGGAATGCGAGGCCGCGTCGATGACGTCGGACTTGCCTGCCGCGAACAGCTCTCCTGACCAGCGTTGGACGTCGGGTCGGCCCTCCTTCGGAACTCCGAGTAGCTCGCAGATCACGATGACCGGCAGCGGTACCGCCAGGCTGGCCACGAAGTCGAACCGCTCTCCGACGGGCCACTGATCCAGCAGCTCGTCGGTGACCCGGGCAATGAACGGACGCATGTCCGTGACTGCCCCAGTCGTGAACGCTTTGGTCACCAGCCTGCGGAGGCGGGTGTGCTCGGGCGGGTCGCTGGCCAACATTGTGTGCGCCACCGCAGGGTGTAGTCGACGCCGTGACCCGTTGCCCGCGAAGAAGGCGGCAGTGTCCTTCGAGAGCCGTGCGTCGCGGAGAGCTTCCCTCGCTTCCGCGTGGCCGGTGACCAGGTAGCTGATGTGCCCACCGGACCCAGTGGGCACGGACTGCACCGGGCACCTGGACCGCATGGCCGCATAGGTGGGGTAGGGGTCCTGGAGAAAGCGGGGGTCTTGAGTCGGGTCGGTCATGCCATCAGGCTCCAACCGGCTCTGGCTGACTGTCATCGGCGACACGCCCAACTCGGTGCGCGTAGGCGTCGGCCACCAGGAGGAGCCACTCCGTGTCCGCACGGAGGTCCTTGCGCGAGGCGGCCTCCGCCGACGGCAGGGCAACCTTGTCGGCGTACCGGCCGGCCTTCGAAGCGGCCAGCGCTGCCTTCACGACAGCCGCCTCGACCGCTGCGGCTCCCGCCTCTGTTCCAGCGTCGAACGTGCCCTGGGCCACCTCCTGCACCCTGCGGGACCGGTACGGACGAAGGGCGAGGATGCCGTCGTTGATCTCTATGACCCTACGTTGGAGTAGGAAGTCCGAGTCGTTCGAGGCGGCCTCGTCGAAGGCCGGGTCGATATTCGGCATCGCGGCGGATAGGTCCTGCCAGAGAGAACTGAGGGCTTCGCAGGATTGTGCCTCCCAGCGGCGACGTTGGGCCTGGCTGACCGGGTAGACGACAGCCGGCAGGGTGAGACCGACGCAGATCAGCAGGACGGCGAGCGCCGGAGACGTCACGCTGAAGACGCACGGCGTAGACACGAGCGACGAACACTCCGAATGGTCGGACACCAGGTGGAAGCCCAGGCCCAGGGAGATGAGGACCGTCAGCTTGTACACCGCGTAGACCAGTGCGAAGACGCACCCTGCTGCCGCCATGCGCAGACCTATCCGGACGCTGCTGCGGCGGGTCGACCTCGACTGGCTTACGGCCTGCACCAGGAAGTCGACGATGGCAAAACCGAGGTAGGAGATGAAAAGCAGCAGATAGAGCGCATACACCTGCGGAGAGCGATGCGTCATCTGCTCGTACGTGAACAGCACGGTCATGCCGAGGGCAGACGTGGCGAAGAGGACGAGACGCAGCCGGACTCGCCGTTGCGCTTCTGCGGGTTCCAGGTTGAGCTGGAAGGAGACAGCCAGGACCGCTGTGGCGGCGGCCAGTGAAGCACAGTTGCTCAGCAGCCGGGCGACGTGCGGCACGACGCCCTCAACGGCGTTCTCGAACAGCGGGGCGTAGGTGGCGAAAGCCAGGGCGAACGAGCCGAGGAGCGCGCCCATGGCCCATGTGCCGGTCGGACGGGGCGTCCCTCGACCGAGGACCCAGTAGGCGGCAGCCGCTGCGAGCAGGCAGGCCATGCCAAGGAAGACGGAGTTCATCGTGAGCGGAACCGAGCTTTCTTGATGGGCTGGGAGAAAAGCGCGTCCCAGCTGTCCGATCCCCTCGTCGGCTGATGAGAAGGGGATTCGCGTTCACGGTAGATGCGCTGGCGGATAACCGTCGCCATCATTTCCGCTTCGCGTTCGTCGGCCGTCGAGTAACTCGTGCGTCCCGACATGCGCATCACTAGCGTGGGGTTCACCCCGAGAGCCTGTGCCGTATCCGCGTCGACCTGCAGGCTTCCGGGGTGGTCGCAGAACACATGGCACAGTTCGTGCGTGAGAATGTGTCGCTGGTGGTGGACGGACGTGCCTTCCTCGTAATAGAGGAGGTCGGCGGACGGCGTCTCGACCCTTATGCCACAGGGCGCTTCGACAGCGTCGAGCGTGCTCAACGGTTTCAGGATGATCGGTTTCCCGCGAAGGGCGGCTATCGCCTCGCGCAGTTCGCGCGTGCTGAAGCGATGCGGTAGGTGCAGGAGATCTACCTGCTCCTCACATGATTTGCGCAGTCGACTCTCGTCGATTTCTGGAAAGGGCATGGAAAGCCCCCCTCGGCCTCGGCTGTGCACCAACTTGCTACTGAGCGACAGCCAAGAGGATGCCAAGAAGAAGGGGGAACTCACGCTTCCCGGAAGCGTCAGTTCCGGTTACGGATGGTGACTTGATCCCTGTGAGGAGGATGGATGAGTGCCAGGCTGGAGGATTCCTTCGACCTTGATCGACAGTGGGTGAAGCCCGTGATCGCGGGCCGCTGTGGCTCACGACGCAGATGATTGAACGGTCGACTATCCGTTATGTCTGACTACGCTGGATGACCATTTCATGATCTCTTGATGCTGTCTTCGGGCGTGTTGTGCTGCATGTCACTTCATCATGGGATCTAATCTCGGGTCATGGACTCTCGGGGCGGGCAGGTCGAGGGCGACGAACCTGACGGTGAGTCCCTGCCTGAGCTGCTGCGATCATGGCGGAGCCGCACGGATCCCCGCGAGATTATGGGCCTGGCAGCCTCGGGGCGCAGGAGTAAAGGGTTGACGCAGCGTGACGTGGCTCGTCTGACCGGAGTGAGCGAACGTTGGTACGGCGCACTGGAGCGCGGCACCGAGGCCAAGTACTCGGCCGACTTCCTCGATCGGCTCTCGTCGGCGCTGAGGCTGAGCCCGGCAGAGCGTCGCGCGTTGTACCTGAGGGCGGTCGGTCGTCCGCCGGCACTTGCCTCAACGCCGGATGTATACGCGGCAACAGATGTGGACGAGGTGCTGCTCCAGCAGTTCCTGGACAATCAGTCCCCCGCTCCCGCCTTCGCCACGGATCTCGCATGGAACGTGATCGGCTACAACGAGCCGTTACTTGATTAGTTTCCGTGGGCTGTCTACCAGCCCAATCAGATGCGATGGGCTTTTCTGGAGCCGGAGGCTCGTGAGCAACTCGTGAACTGGGAACAGGACTGGGCCCGCCCTTTTCTCGGGCAGATCCGCTATGAGCGGGCGCACCACCCGAAGAGCGAGTCCCTGCGGCAACTGGAGCGCGACATCCTCGCGGGATCGCCAGCCGCGCGACAGATGTGGGATCGTCGCGAGATGGTTGAGCACTCCCACGGTGCTCTGCGCCGACTCAGGATTCCGTATCACCAAGGTCGGGAAGTCGCTGTCCGCATCGTCGCCCTGCGACCGATGCGCAGCGACCTCCTCCGAGTGATCGTGCTGCTGGAAGGCCGCCACGGAAGCGATGCCGTCTGACCGTGGCGGAGGGCCGAATGCCGCGGTTCGGACGGCACTGAACTCATTCGTCGTCGAGCAGCCCGGAGGCGTCCGCCTCCTCCGGCATTCCCTCCAGCCGGCGAGCCTGGTCGATCACGGTGTTCAGCATGTGCAGGCTCGACGTGCTGAGCCCGTTGGCGCGCAAGGCGACCCGGCGCACCCCCTGGTCGCGCATAGCGGCAATCACCTGGATCTCTGCACGCTGCCGTTCGGCCTCTTCCCCGTCGAAGAAGTAGCCCGGGTTCACCCCGAAAAATCCGGCCAACGCTCGGATGGTCTGCATCTTCGGGTTCGTGTTGGTTCCGGTGCGGAGCTGCTGGATGGCGCTTGCGGAGACGGCCACGCCAGAGGTGTCGCGGATCCCCTGTGACACCTCCGCGTACGTGTACGGACCGCGCCCCTTCGGATGCACCTCCCGAAACAGGTAGTCGAGCAGCTCCGCGAAGGTGCGCTCGTTCTTCTCGGTCATCCCCAACCCTTCGTCATGACGACCATCCTATCCACTCCAGTGGTGATCACGACTAGCGTCGCCTCGCGCGCCGACATTGCAGTTGACGCAAGGGCGCCACTGCGGTGTACGTTGACCCAGGAGTTCGTCCAGTTCAGTGTTCCATGCCTGGTCGGAGCAGGTGTGGAGAAGCTGGACTTGTGCCAGCGGTCGCCATACGGTTCTGGTCCCTGCACCAGCAGATCACCGGCCGGGGACCGGCCAGGAGGGGAGGGGTGATGTACGCACAGGGGCCATGACGCCCACCGGGGTGGATGAGAGCGGCGCCCGGGAGCTACCAACTCCCAAGCGCCGGGCCGGCACCCCGAAGAGTGCCGATTCACATCTCGCGGGCAGCGGGGCTTTTGCACGAGAACCGCCACACCGCACTCCTACGAACAACGGAGTATCGCATGCTCGCCATACCGAGTGGTACCCCGGCCTGCCCGGATACCGACCGCCAGCGTCACCTCGCAGCCCGGCTCGCAGACATGGTCCCGGGCGCGGCCACTGTCCGGGTCAGCCTCAACGACCCGAAGGAGGCGTGGCCCCACCCGCACGCCATCGTCAAGGACGAGGCTGGGGAGACCCTGGAGCTGGGGCCAACGACCGCAAGGGTCGCAGTCCGCTGGATCCTGCGAGCCTGGCCGGAGGCGGACTGGACTCGGCCGCGCACCTTCGACGTCGCCGCCGCGCCCCTCACCCACAGCGACCTGGTCGCCGCCGGTCGGGGCTGCTGACATGGCGCGGATACGAACCATCAAGCCGGAGGCGTTCGTCTCCGAGTCGCTCGCCGAAGTCAGCGTCGAGGCAGAGCGCACCTTCTTCGGCCTGCTCACCCAGGCCGACGACCATGGCCGCCACCGGGACAACGCCGCGATCATCGCGGGGCTTCTATGGCCCCTGCGCGCCGAGCACACCTCGGTCCGCGTCGAGGACGACCTCCACCAGCTCGCGAACGCCGGACTGATCTGCCGATACACCGGATGCGACGGCCGCCTCTACCTCCACATCGTGACCTGGTCCGAGCACCAGAAGATCGACAAGCCGAGCCAGTCGCGCCTGCCCTCGTGCCCGCAGCACCAGGCTGCCGACCGGTGCGCCCCCTGCAAGGGCTCCTGCTCCCGGAGGGAGAAGGGCTCGCCCACCACTTCCCGAGGACTCGCTGAGACCTCGGCGAGGGCACCCCGAGCCCTCGATCTGCCCGCCGCACCCTCCTCGACGGTGTCGGAACAGGCAGACGGGCCAAGCGCCGACCGGCAGGACGCTGCCGATGGAGCCAGCAGCGCACCCGGGCGGACCGGAGTTAAAAGTGCAGGTCAGAGGGTTGTCTCCGGCGGCTCCCCGAACCTTCCCCGAAGCCTCCCCAAAGGCTCGGCGCCTGGATCTAGGATCTTGGATCCTGGATCTCTTGTCCCTACGGGGCGCACAGCGCCCGCAGCCGGCATCTCCGCCAAGGACCTCGTCGGGGAGTACGTCGCCGGGTGCGACCAGCGTCCCCCGAGCGACGTGATCGGGCACCTCGGCCGGATCATCAAGAAGCTCCTGGACGAGGGCATCGCACCGGCGCACATCCGAGCCGGGCTGGCGAACTTCACGGCCAACCCCAAGCACCCGAGCGTGCTGACCAGCATGGTCAACGAGGCGATGAACGCTCGCCCCGGCGGTTTGGCGCGGCCGGGAATCCGGCCTAACGTGCCCGCCCACCAGGCGTGGACCAACCCGGCCAACGCTTCTGCCGCCTACGCCGAGGAGCTGTGATGCACACCCGTCACCGCGAACCCCAGCTCCTCGGCAACGAAGCCACGCTGGAGCGCATGGCCCGGATCCTGGCCGCCCGTAACATCGACCCGGCGGACGCTGCGCTGCCGGACGACGCCGAGCCCTTCTCACCGCTGGACGCTCTGCTCGCCGGGATGCCCCCGCGCTATCAAGCGGCTGTCGCCGACCATCCCACGGTCCTGGAGTGGGTCCGGAAGGTCACCGACGCGGCCGTCGCCCCCAGCCGTGGAGCCCGACGACAGGTCACCACCGGCCCTAGCTTGCTGATGGCCGGGGTCGTCGGCGCGGGCAAGACGCACCAGGCGTACGGCGCGGTCCGAGCGCTGGTGCAGAGCGGGGTCGGCGCGCGCTGGCGGGCGACCACCGCCGCCGACCTCTACGCCGATCTCCGCCCCCGGCCCGGGGTGGACAGTGAGCGGGAGCTGGCGGCCGTCAGCCGGTGCCCGCTGCTGATCATCGACGACCTCGGCGCGGCCAAGGCGAGCGAGTGGGTCGAGGAGATCACGTACCGGCTGATCAACCGGCGGTACAACTACGAACTCCCCACGCTGATCACGACCAACCTGGCGATCAAGGACCTGCGTTCCTACCTCGGGGACCGAGTCGCCAGCAGGCTCGCGCAGATGACCACCCGAGTCGAGTTCGAGGCCGTCGACCGCAGACGCCACAGCGCCGCCGCCTGACCCTCCACAGGCCACCCCGCCGGACCGCGCCCTCGCACCGCCGTCCCCCCGGGCACCTACCGCCAGCGCACCTCTCCGCCGACGCCCCTGCGCGCGGAGAGCGATCGGAGCACCCCGCATGACCAGCACGATGAACTGCCCCGCCCAGCACCGTCAGCTCGGCGACCAGACCTGGCAGGCCGACGCCGTCTGCCAGAGCACCGAGTACAACCCGGTGGACCCCGAAGTCTTCTTCCCCGAACCCGACGAAACCGCCAAGATCGCCACGGCCAAGGCCCTGTGCGGCCAGTGCCCGGTCCGGCGCACCTGCCTGGACGCGGCTCTCGAAGGGGGCGACACCGACGGGATCCGTGGCGGCCTGACGGAAGAGGAGCGCGGGCCGCTGCACGACAAGCTCGCCAGCCGCCTCGACTACAGCCGCGTCAATGCCACCATCGCCGGACGCGACGTGCACCTCACCCATACGGAGCGCCGCGCGGTCGAGTACGCGGCCTACCGCCACGGGGTGAGCGAACAGCGCCTGGCCTGGCTTCTGAAGGTCACCGAGGAGCACGCCAAGAAGCGGTACCGCGAGATCCGCCGGGCCGAGCGCAACCGAACCCTGAACCAGCCCACCACGAACACCACACCCCCCGAGACCAGCGGCGAGCGCCTGATCCGCGACGACTTCGGGACGGCGGCATGAACATCGCAAGCGCGTCGAAGACGGCGCACATATCCGGGTGGGACCGCGCGGCTGTCGTGGCGCTCGGGGGCGCGGGGTGCGCGCTGTCGTACGACGCCCTGCAGCAGATGGCCGTGGCCATCCACATCCGAGGCTTCCTTACCTACCTGTTCCCCCTGGTGATCGACGGGTTCATCGCCTACGGCATCCGAGCCCTCCTGGTCCTGCGCAACGCACCCCTGCGCGCCCGGCTCTACGTCTGGACGCTCTTCGGCACGGCCACCGCCGCCAGCATCTGGGCCAACGCACTCCACGCGGTGCGCATCAACCAGGACACGGTCGCCGGCACCGGCCTCCAACTCGGTGACGCGGTGGTCGCGGTGCTCTCCACCATCGCCCCGCTCGCACTGGCCGGAGCGGTCCACCTCTACATCCTCATTGCCCGGGGCCCGGTCGAGGACTCTGGCCGGCAGAACCTCGGTCAGCCCGGTCACCTCGGTGAGACCGACCGGAGCGACGCCATCGAGGTCACCCGGATCGACCGAGCCGGTCAGCAGCGGTCAGCGGCCGGTCAGGTCAAGTCCGGTCAGTCGGTCACCGCTCTGACCGACCGGCTGCCCCTGTCCCCGACCGACGAGGACACCGCCGCCCGGTCAGTGACCGGAGACTCGACCCCGGCGACCAGCGGCCAGTCGGTCACCGACCACCACAACCGCAGCCACGGTGCCCCTGACCTGCCGGGACAGGCGGACAAGGGCCGGACGGTCACTGACCGCCCCAGCAGCGCGTCCCCGGTCGGTGATGACCAGGACAGCCCGGCGGCGGTCAGTGCCCCGCCGGTCACCTCGCCGCCGGTCACTGACCGGGCCGCTCGGCCGACTGGTGACCGGCGTCCTGACCCGGACACCGAGGAGCTGCTGGCGATCGCCCGGTCGGCGGTCAGGGCCGAGGACAAACTGACCCGCAAGGTGGTCGCCCAGGCGATCCGAGGTCAGCAGATCCCGCTGTCCAGCGACACCCTGACCGCGCTGATGGCCCAGCTGCGCGAGCAGCACCGCCAGCCGGTCACTTCCTCCCGGCCCTGACCGAACCTCCACGGAGTGGGTGACCGAACCGGTCACCCCGGCCGGTCACCCACTCCGCATGTCACCGACACACCCCGCCACAGCAGAAGCGGAGAGCACCCGATGCGCATTCACCCGGCCACGCCCGCCGAAGTCGACTCCTGGCTGACCGTCCTGCACCAGCACGGACACCTCCACCGCGCCCAGTCCGGCCCCGACACCACCTGGATCGTGCAACGCGAGCAGCACGACCGGCCCTGGACCCTGCACCACCCCGTCCTGGCCATGTACTGGATCGAGGAACTCGTCCGCGAAATCCAGCAGCAGGACCCGGAGACGAGCCGGTGAACACCAACGACCCGGTGGCCACCTCCGCTGGACAGCAGCGTGACCCCACCACGGCTCCTGGCGGAGCAAGCTATCGCGTACGACGGTCCTACGGCCCGACGTACGCACTTGCCCCCGCCCAGGAGGGCGGGGGAAGCCCGGCTGGTCCCCGAGCGAGGGCGCACGGGTACCAGCCGGGCAACCGGCACCAGGGGGCGCCGGTCACCGGGGGAGAAGCCGATCGCGACGATCACCGCGAGCAGCCGAGCCCGAGCACGCCCGCCTACCCCGACCGCAAACCGCGCCGCCGCACCCGCAACCCCAGCGAGCGCACCCGCAAGACGACCACCCGCCTCTCCGACACCGAGAAGACCGAGATCGCCGAGGCCGCCACCAAGCGCGGCGTCACCGTCGCTCGCTTCCTCGCCGTCTCCGGCCTGAGCGCCGCCCGCGGATGCGCCGCCGTGCACAGCAACGACCAGCTCGACACCGTCATCGACGAACTCGCCGCTCTGCGCACCGCGCTGGCCCGCATCGGCAACAACATCAACCAGATCACCTTCGTCCTCAACAGCGGTGGCCAGCCGCGCGCCGGTGAACTCGAACAGGCGCTGGGCGCGCTGACCGGACTTCTCGCCCGCGTCGATGACGCGGCGAACGACCTGGTGACCCGGCGGCTGTGATGGTTCCCGACATCGGACGCGGCTCCCGCACCCACGGCCTCCTCGTCTACCTGTACGGCCCCGGACGGCGCGAGGAGCACACCGACGCACACCTCGTCGGCTCCTGGGACGGCTTCGCTCCCGACCCTGGCCGCGACACCGGCCTCGACCCCGACCCGAAAGTCACCCTCGCCCGGCTTACCGCCGCCCTGGACCTGCGGGTCAAGCAGGCCGGCGACCGCGCACCCGCCAAGCACGTCTGGCACTGCTCGGTCCGCACCGCCCCCGGGGACCGGCGGCTGGACGACGAGGAGTGGAACGCCGTCGCCCAGCGCATCGTCCACGCCACCGGCATTGCCCCGGATGGAGACTCCGACGGCTGCCGGTGGATCGCCGTCCGCCACGCGGAAGACCACATCCACGTCGTCGCCACCCTCGTACGCGGCGACCTGCGCAACCCGCGCCTGAACTACGACTTCAACAAGGCTCAGGCCGAATGCCGCCGCATCGAGAAGGAGATGGGCCTGCGGCGCCTGAACGCGGGCGACGGAACCGCAGCGAAGAATCCCAGCAGCGCCGAGAAGTTCAAGGCCGAGCGCACCGGCCGCCCGGAGACCTCGCGCGAGACGCTCCGCGAGGCCGTTCGTCGAGCCGTGGCGGGAGCGGATTCGGAGGAGGAGTTCTTCACGCGGCTCCGAGAAGCGGGGGTACGGGTGAAGCTGCGACACGCACCGTCCGGTGACGCGCTCGGCTACAACGTGGCCCTGCCCGGCGACCGCAACCGCGACGGAGCCCCGGTCTGGTACCCCGGCTCCAAACTGGCCCCCGACCTCTCCCTTCCGAAGATCCGACTACGCCTCACCGACGGGGCCGTCGAGCCGAGCGCGCCCGCGGTCGGCGCTGACCGGACTAACTGGTCACCGCCCGCCCGTCAACGACGCAACGCCACCGTCATCGCAGAGCGCTCAGCCACGCTCCTGGAACGCGACGAGGACGGCGAGGCCGCCCCCCAGCTCGTCGGCGTCGGAGAACTCCTCGACGCAGTGGCCCAGACCTCACCGGCCACCACCCGCACCGAGCTGGCCGCCGCAGCTCGCGCCTTCGAACGGGCAACCCGCAGTCATGTCCGCGCCGAACGCGCCGACACCCGCGCCCTCCGCTCAGCCGCCCGAGGCATTGTCCAGGCCGGCGGAGCGCTCGGCCGAGGCGAGGACGGCGGCACCACCGCCATGCTTGTCTCCACCCTCGTCCTCGTCACCCTCGCCGCCGCCCGCTGGCACTCAGCCCGCGGACACGCCCAGCAGGCCCACGCCTCCCGACAAGCCGCCGCGCACCTACGCACCGCCTACCGCCAGGCCGCCGCCACCCCGATGCGCATGCTGCACGACCAAGGCCGCGCCCTTCCTGACGCCCAGCGCCTCATGCACGAGGCCACCCTTCGCGCCGTCCTGCCCGAGAAGGTCGTACGGGCAGGAGGCACGGAAGCGAGGACCGACGCCTTGGTCGCCACCCTCGCCCAGGCAGAGCGGGCAGGCCATGACTCCGAAGCCCTCTTGCGCCAGGCCATCGACATGCGCGAACTCGACAGCGCCGACGACGTGAACGACGTCCTGGTCTGGCGCCTGCGGCGCATCGCCCAGCTCCCGGCACACCCGGGTGACGGTGCCCGTCGTCCGCAGGCCGCCACCCGCCAGGCCACCGCGCCGAGCAGCCGCACCAGTGAACGAAACGCGACGGCAGCCGTACCGCTCGGGACTGCTCAAGACCCCAATCGCCGCTCGCCACGTCGCTGACCACGTCGAACCGGACGTAGACCACCGTCCGAGCGGACGCCGCGAAATGTATGGACAGCCGGTTCCACTGGCTGTTACGGATGAAGACAGGACCGACAACCGGGAGATGACGCTCGTGCTCAGAACCACCACCCGCACCACGGAGCCGGCACCCGTCCTGCCCGTCGTCCCCACTGGTACCGACCCCCTGCTGCAGCTCCAGGCCGAGACTCGGTCGGCCGACGGCCCCGGGGCAATCCGCTGCGTCGGCCACTCACGCGAACTCGCTCTCGGGGGCATCCCCGTGATGTGCTCCGCCTGCAGTGCCCGACGCGACTGGCTGCTCATCAACCACGGGCGCAACGTCTGGGTCCGCTGCCGGTGCGGCAACCAGTGGCTCGAACCCGAGATCGGCCGCGCCGACTTCGACGCCCTGGTCGGTGGTCCATACGGGCAGACCTACCCGAGCGTCCAGGCGGGATTGGCCGCCCTTGGATTCGACGGCACTTTTGTAGGCGCTTACCTAGATTAGGAGTTATCCAGAGGCAGGCCGTAAGACGTGGAACGCAGCCTGATGCTTCGAGCCCTTCGACATCGAACTGCGCCACCAAGCAATAGAGTTGGCTTCATCTACCTGGACGATGAATACCTGGCTCCCATCGAGCAACAGTACTGGTGCGCCCACGTAGACCCACGCGGGTTTGGGGATGCGGCGGTGGCGTTGTGTCGCAGCGCGTGGTCCCGTAGGAGAGGGTGCAGGTACCAGGGGCGCCGTGCCGAGATTTCCTTTACGGGCCGCTTCTTGTTCTGACGGAGGCTTTCGTTCACGGTGGGCCGGGACGATGACGGTCGTTCCCTCGCGCTCATCGGCTATCAGTTCCCACCGTCTTGGGAGAAGAAAGTGCATAGGAAATGGGGAACCTACGCCGAGAGGCACGTCTCCTGTATCCACAGCCTGCCACGCCCAAGCCCCCTCCTTCCGCTGCCAGTCGCGAGCGAAGGTGTTGACGAGTTGAGCGCCCGGTGGAAGGTCAAGCCCAGCTACCCGCAGGCGCTCGAGCATTCGTATGACAGTGAGTGTGGTCACCTAGCCCCTTCCGACAGCTTTGCTCCCAGTCGAACGCCATGGGCAGAGCCTACGAGGGCCGGGTACAGGTCAGCCAGACGGAGTGGTCTCCTGCTGGGGGGAGTTGTGCAGGTCACTGTGAAACCCCCGGCCGACCGGCCTCCAGTTCTGGAACGTGGACGGATTCCAGCGGGGACGGTCCGGCACGCTGGGGTCGTCGGGCGAGGGCAGGCTGCCCCGGCTCTTGCGGCTGCGGGGCGCGCCGACGCTGATACCCAGGTGGGCGGCGACCTCCGGGTCTCCCAGAGCCTCTGGTCGTCGGCCATGGTGTCTTCCTTCGTCGGGTCGAGCGAACGCGCCGAACGGGTGGACGTACGACGAGGCCGCCCCTGCCTGAGCGGCGTGGGGCGGCCTTCGGCGGTTCTCGGTCAGACTCCGGCGAGCCGATTGGAGAGGTCGAGGGCGTTGGTCGCGAAAGAGAGGGCAGCGCACAGGCCGGTCACCTCGTACAGGATCGGACGGACTAGGCACGGCCAGTCGTCCGGGGCGGCGGGCCAGGAAGCGAGGCGCACCTCGGCAGTGGTCAAGCCTAGGCCGTTTCGTTCGGATCATCTGATCGTTGGTTCGGGTGTGCCGTTGACTGACGCGCAGTGGGCGCGGATCGAGCCGTTGCTTCCGGACCGG